>JAGVXO010000017.1 GCA_018303755.1 Candidatus Pacearchaeota archaeon | reverse complement strand
GCAAAAAATACATTGAATTTATCAACACTCTTTAAATTATAAGTTTGAATTTCTCCAGGGAAATAATCGATTGATTTAATCTCAATTAGATTTCCTTTGTTATCAAATAAATAGTCTCCAATTTCTATTTTTTCTATTTTTGTTCCTGCTAAAGAAGATGAACCTAAATCTTTTTCAGCCTTTTCTGGATTTATTGATGCCCATACGAAATTTCCGTTTTTCTTTTTTATGTAAAATGGATGTTCGTCAGTGACATTTACCAGATTATTTATTGAATAATATCCCTCTCGCACAGGCGATTCTAACTCTAAAACTTTCGCAGGCGCAATTGAATTATTTCCAAAATCATAAGACAAAATTTCGTCGCCGACTTTGACATTTTCAATATTCTTCTCACTTCCATTTTCCATTAATACTTTTGTTCCAGCAGGGAAACAGCTTGTTGGACCCCCAGTACAATCCCCGCAACTCTGACTCTCGCTTTCAATGCATCCACTTGAATCTGTTCTTGTTCTTGATTGAGTGCAAGTAGAAGAACACGCACTCCAATCAGTCCAAGCTCCGAAGTCAGCAGAACAAATCTTTAAATCCTCATGTAAAGCAGAGCCAATTATATCTGTAAAATTATTATTGCTAAGCCAGACATCCCATTTGACATAAATTCCAAATGTGTAATTTACTATTACTTGGGTTCTGTAATTTCCTGCAGATATTTTTGTTATGTTTGCTCCTGGATAAAAATGAGTCCCATTTTCATAAACTGTTCCAGCAGAATTGGTTGCATTTGCACTTATGTTCACAGGATCATAAGCATAAGTGCCTGTTGAATTAACTTTTGAAATAGCAATATCAATTGTTGCACTATCTCCGTCATAATAAGCAGTAGCTCCTACAACGCTCCTCTGCCCAGATTCTGTAAGTGTCATATTATATTTAACAATGGACATATTAATCTGTGAAGTATTAACAACAATTACATCCGAAGTTGAAACAGAATAATTAACACTTATTGCCCTTGCACCTACACTTAAAGTGCTTTTAGCAAAACTTTTTGTGCAGTGTCCAGAAGCATTCGTTGCAGAGCTTCCTAAATAAGTTGAACCATCATAAAAATAGCAGGTTGCAGATGAAAAGCCAGTATCTGTTCCATTTTCAAAAACTCGTGCAACCAACGTTATGCTGTTAGGCACTGCACCTCTGTCATCTTCTCCAGAAATCAAATCATTTCCTCGCGCAACTTCCTGATTATTTAATGGATAGGTAATATTTATCGCAAGATTTTTTGTTGTTGATAAAATCCCAAATCTGCCTGTAATCGTGCTGACTATATACTGCCCGACTGCGGCAATTCCCCCAATAAATCTCTGCGAGAAACTTGCAGAAGTTGAATTTGTCTGTGAAAAAGAATCCTGTTTTATATCCGCACTATAACTTGTAGAACTACCCTGATATGCAGAAAGATAAGGCAGAAAAATAAAAATAATTAGCGAAAAACATGCTATGTATAATAACAACTCTCTAATTTGTTTCATTCTCTTTTTTACTAATTCAAAGAGCTGTTTTTGGTATATAAATATTGTGCAGTGCGACGCATATTTTGCAAAAGCAAAATTACTCTATAAAAAAGTTTAAAAATAAGAAAATTCTAAAAAAACAATGGTTCACAAATATTACTTTAACTTACAAGGAGAAGATCCGAGAAAAGAAATAGATTTAGGATTAATTAATTTTGACGGAACTGAAAGAGAAATAGATGATGATTTATTGAGCACTGAATATACTATTGAAAGAAGTAGAGCTATGAGAAATAGATGTGCAATTCCTGTTTTTAAACAAGGAAATGAAGAATCATATAAAAGCAGAATAACAAATGATTATCGGAGATTAAGAAAAGTAGACAGGACTGCTTTAAATATGACTGCTAGATGGGCAAATGGTGCTTTGAGTGATTTAAGCATAGCAATTTAAACACCTTTAATTTTATTCTAACCATCTGAATAAATATGATTGTTTATCTCTAACACCCCATAACTTTCCCTTATTTTAGGTTTGTTCATTGGTATTTTTTACTTTAGGATAACTTAAAACACTTAAATGACTGATGTATAAACGGATTAAGGGTTTGAGAATAAATCACACTTCAATTCTTACCCATAACCTTTAATTATCCTAATTCTCTAAATTTTTATGCCAAAAGATAATTTCAATTTTCGAAAAACAAACCAGCTTAAAAAAGCAGACAAGAGCATAAGGCAAAAATGGGATGAAAAGATAAATAAATTATGCGAAAAAATAAATAAAAAAGACGATTATTACACAACCTCGAGCTGTTCTGGAAGAATACTCTTGTTGATTGATTCTGAAGAAAAAACAGATAAATTATTTCTGAATGTCTGGCACGAAAAAATAACTTTTAATGAATTAAAAAAAGCAATAGAATTAATTAAAACAGACAAAACTATTTATTTCAAGCAAGACCCTTGCATATTGCATATAGCATGCAGAACTCTTGAAAATGCGCAATCTCTATGCGACTTGGCAATAAAAAAAGCCAGCTGGAAAAGATGTGGAATAATTGCAACAAGAAAGAGATTTATTGCAGAGCTTAATTCAACTGAAAAAATTGAATTTCCAATTATTCAAAATGGAAAGTGCATTGCAAGTGATGAATTTTTAAATGTAGTTGTGAGCGAAGCGAATAAAAAGCTTGAAAAGTCATGGGAGAAAATTGATAGGCTGGAAAAGGAAATTTAAATTATTCAAACGGGCTGTCGTGCGAAGCCATGCCGTGCGCTTTTTTATAAACATCAAAAATTGTATAACAAGTTTCAGAAGCATTGTCTTCTGCAAGCTTTCTTATAAGCCTTTCTGCAAAGCTGTCTTTTTTTATATCATCTAACTCTATTTTTTCCTCTGGCTTTTTCTCCTCTTTTTTTGATTTTTCCTCGCTTTTTCCAAATAATCCAAAAAGCGCAGTAAATGGATTTGTATCAACTGGCTTTTCTTTTTCTTTTTGTGCTTCTGATTTCTCATTGATAAAATGGTCAATATCTTTTTTCATCTCATCCAAGCTTTCGGTTGTTGTACCTTCAATTAATCTAAACATATCATTTATTTCTGATTTTTTAAGCTCATGGTTGAAAAAATCAATTTCCTGTTCATTCAATGCATATGCCTTAAAATTAACAGTTGCTCTTCCGCCAAAAACATAGTGCTGTCCGACTTTTTGAGGTATTCCCCTGAAATGAAAATTAACTGTTACAACAGAATAATATTTCCTCTTTGGTTTTATTCCTTTTGGCACTTTTCTTGTATCAATTGCTTCTTTAACTTCTAATTCTATTTTACCCATAATAAGCAATTCAAAAATAATTGTATTAAACGCAGTAATAAGCTCAGGACTTTTAGAATCATCTTTCATTTCAAGTTCTGCTGCAGCCTTTAAATACGGCTTTACCCATCTTGAATAAAGCTGAAGCATATTTGCCTGGCTTTTAAGGTAATTCTTTTCTATGTTAAATCTTTGTCTTATCTCTAATTCACTTTTAACTTTCCATTCCAAAAATTCAGCAAGGCGCGGCTTTAAAATTCTTTTTACTCTGTCATTTAAATCGATTTTATCAACATCTTTTAAAGAATTCGCCGACATAAATGCATCTCTCAAAGTTATAAAATTAAGATTTCCAGAAGTAAGCCCATTTATGCTCCCCTGTCCTCTTTTTATATCAACATTGTCCATCCATATTTGCTTTAATGCAAGAAGTCCTGCCTCTGCCTCTTCTTTATTTTTGGAGTTCGCAAGTTTGTAATGTTCGAGCCGTATTTCGAATTCTTTCAAGTCATAAATAAGATTTATAATGCTTTTAATAACTGTATTCACAGTTCCCATTGTTTCAGATACATTTTTCTGCATTATTGATTTCCTCTGCCCAATTTCTGCAAAATGCCCGCTTCCAGGAGAAGAAGTAAAATTATCTATCACTTTTTCAACTTTTCCCTTGAAAAAATAGCTTGCCTTCTACAATCTCAGATATTGGATCTGCCATTTCACCTCATTAATTAATATAACACTCAAGATTATTTAAAGGTTCTTGTGAATGAATATTGATAACCTATCAGGATATATGATTTTTGAAAATTGAACCGTCTACTAATTTCCCTAACATCCCATCATTTTCCCTTATTCAATATCTTTTTATGGGGTTTTATTATTTTAATATTGCAATTAAAAAAATTCTAATATAACTAATATACAAAGCGGATTAGGATTTGCAAAAGAATTAAAGGGTGAGCGAAGCGAACGCAATATTTATTTTGTTAACATCCCATAACTTTGCCTTATCTTTTATTGTTTAATTAAATCTTTATTATTTTTATTTGATATTATTCATCAAGAATCTTTCAATGAACCAATGTGCTCACGGATTAACAGATTAGCAGATTTGCAGAATAAAGGCGCGAAGCGCCATTAAATTTCTTATGAATAAACTAATCAGCAGAATAACCGCATCATCAATAACTTTAAAAAAAGCAAATGCCTGTTTTTAGTATGGCTTTTTTAGGCATAGGAAAAAAGAGGACGAAAACAGTGGATTTCACAAAGCTTGAAAGCGCACAAAAAATAATGGAGCGCTCTCCAAGAGAATATCCTGCCTCAGATGAAATTGTGGAGTTAAGAAATTCAAATTCGAATTTTTCAGGAAATAATAATTCCTCTCCACTAAGCTTTCTTGATTCATCACAAAAATCAAGTTCAAGCACAACTTCATTGGGCTCATTGGGAGCTGCAAATGTCGTATCGCAGGTTTCTGAAATGTCTGAACTAAAGAGCAAAATGAGAAGCATCACAACAAGAATGGAAGACACTTTAAACGAATTATACAGGATGATGCAAAGAATTGAACTTCTCGAAAAAAAATTAGAAAGATTCGAAAATCGGGGATTTTGAGATTAAAACAATTCTATCAACAAATTATAAGTTTTTGAAAATTGAATCCTACTAATTTTTCTAACATCACATTCCTTTCCCACATTCATTATCTTTTCATTGAAGTTTATTTATTATTGATTTTAAATTATAATAATTCAGAATTAAATAATCCTAAGAACCAGTGAATCAACGGATTAAGGATTTGCAGAACAAAGGCGCGCCTGTCATCAACAATATTTATAAATGAACAAGCCTAAATAATATAATGAAAAAGAGGAATTCAGCAAAGAATATTATTCCTATTGCTCTTGT
>JAGVXO010000016.1 GCA_018303755.1 Candidatus Pacearchaeota archaeon | reverse complement strand
TAGACAAAAAAGAGAAGATAGAATTGATACAGCTCTTTTTTGTAGAGATATATGGCATAATCTATTAAGATTATGATAAATCAATCCTGTCCCAGATTCTTATTAAGCATAAAGTATATATATCTGCTATTCTTAAAAATCAGATGTATTTTTGTAGTAATCAAAAAACTTCAATAAATGGGGATATGGACGATTTCTAGTTTGGAGCAGTAATGGATAGGATTATTAAAGAGAAAATAAGTGCAGATCATCTTCTTTATGTTAGTTTGAAATATACAAAAACTTCAGAAGTTATAGTTAATTTAATACTTCGCTGGGCAACTATGATAGATTATGGCTTTGAAGCACTTCTTCTTTATGCAAAAAAGAAGAAAATGATTAAGGTGATTCCGAAATCTCCAAAGCCGAGAATTGATTTAATTAAGGAGATTTTTAAGAATAACCCTGAAATTATTGATACTGTTGAAATCTATGAAATGTTTAGGAGGATTGATGAGCTTAAAAAGGAGGCAGAGGGGGAATTTAGGAAGAATGTGACTCTCAAAGTTTTTTATAGAGGAGAGGTTGTTAAGATAAACCTGGACAAGCTTAAAGAGTATTCAATTATCTTAGAAAAGTTTATAAATTATCTTAAACAATTTCTTTCATCTTGATCTTGGAATGATCAAATATTAACAACTAAAATGTCACGATTTATTTTAATAGCCTCTGGAAAGGGAGGTGTGGGGAAAACAACGACTGCCGTTAATCTTGCTACTGCTATGCATTCTATGGATGAAGATGTAACTTTAGTGGATGTTAATTTTACAACGCCTAATGTGGGAATTCACCTTGGAGCGCCTGTTGTGCCTATAACCCTTAATCATGTTCTTTCAGGCAGGGCAGAGATTGCCGATGCAATTTATGAGCACGAATCCGGCATTAAAGTAATTCCTTCATCAATTTCAATAAGTGAGCTTAAAAAACTAGAGGAATCTAATTTATCCTCTATTGTAAAAGATTTGAATCATATTTCAGATACTGTGCTTCTTGATTCTGCTGCAGGGCTCGGAAGTGAAGCAATGACTTCTATGTCAATAGCAGATGATGTGGTTATTGTCACAAATCCTGAAATGCCTGCTGTGACAGATGCACTTAAAACTGCAAAAATAGCAGAAGAGCTTGGAAAAAATGTTCTTGGAGTAATTGTAACAAGGACTAATGGAAGCAAAAGTGAAATGTCATTAAAGAGCATAAAGGAAATGCTCGAAATTCCTATTCTTGGGGTTATTCCAGAAGACGACTGCGTTAAGGAAGCACTTGCAATGAGAAATGCGGTTTTTCTAACTCATCCGTATAGCAAAGCAGCAGTAAGCTATGGAGAAATTGCAGGGAAAATTCTTGGAAAGCGATTTGAAGCGCCGAAAAGGAGTTTTTTTGCAAGGGTTTTTGGGCTGTAGAGTTTAATTTTTCTAACATCCTATAATTGTGCCTTACTCCGCGTCTTTTAATGGGGCTTTATTATTTTTAACATTATTATTAATTAAAAAAATTAGATAATAAAAATTAATGTATCAATGGATTGACAGATTTGCAGAATAAAACAGGTGAATGAAATGAGCCACTAATTATGCTTATAGGTGAGCGAGGTGAAGCCGAGCGAGCACATAATAAGCGAGCCCCCGAAGGGCGAGCCGATAATTATTCTGCTATCATCCCATAACTTTGCCTTATTTTAAATTTGTTCATGGGTGTTTTTTATCTCCAATCTTTTAAAAGTACAATAATTCAAATTAATCAATGGAGTAAGATTTGCAGAATAAATAAGTGAGCGAAGCGAACTACTAATTGCATTTATGGCGAGCGAGGCGAAGCCGAGCGAGCACATAATAAGCGAGCCCCGTAGGGCGCGGCGAATATTCCCAAAAACCCAAAAACGCCATAACCGAAATATTTATAACGCCCCCCCCCTAAATTGTTAATCTTTCAATTAAAGTTTAATACGAGAAAGAAAGATTGAACTAAAATAAAAAATAGTGATTGAAAGGAGGTGATAAAATGAAAGGTAAAGAATGGATTGGAGTGATTGGTGTTGTGGTAATTGTTGCTGTTGTTATGAGTTTAATTACTGCAAGCATTACTGGAGATGTGATAAATGTAAGAAAGGTTGCATCAGGACCTTCAGTGTATACAAAGGCAGATATTGATAAGAAAGGATTTACAACTAATGAAAATGTTTTAAAAATGAATCTCCAGTGTGATATATTATCTGTAAATCAAGATTCTAATTGCGCTTCTGAATGTAATAAATATGGAGGTATTGGTTTAAACACTTACTTGTATTTACAGTATTTTTATAATAATACTCCCAATAATCTACATACCTTTGTAGTAACTTGGCTTTATCCTGAAGAACCAGCAACTTATGAAGTTGCAAATGAGTTTTTAGAAAGCTTTTCAGGAGGTAAGGGAGTAATGAAGGATTATGGTTTTGGATGTAATTGTTGTAACCCTAATGAAAACTTAAAAGATGCAACTGCACAAGCATCAACCAAATTTCCATTTGGATAAGAAATATTTGTTTTTTCTTTCTTTTCTTCTTTTTTATTGTATCTTCGCGCCGAGCTCAATGTCTTTTTCTGGCGCGATTAAAACAACTTTTTTATGATTTTCTTTTTCTGAAACTGCTGCAAGAATCATGCCTCTGCTTTCAATGCCTCTGATAATCCTTGGCTCTAAATTCGCAAACAGAATTATCCTCTTGCTTTTTAATTCCTCTTTTTTATAGTATTCTTTCAGTCCTGCACACACAATTCTTTTTTCTTTTCCCAAATCTATTTCTAATTTATAGAGTTTGTCTGCGCCTTCTATGTCTTCTGCTGAAATTATCTTTCCAACTCTTAAATGTATTTTTTCCCAATCATTAAATTTTATATCAGACATCTTTGCAATTCCTTCAATTCCCTCTGTTTTCTTAATTTGTTGAGGTTTATTAATATTCTTATTTTCTTTTTTTAATTCTATTTTTTTAAAAAGAATTTCTGACTTTTTTATTTTGCTTATTTTTAATGGCTGTTTTATTGCTTTGTAATTAATTTTAAAATTGAAAACTTTTGCGATTTTTTCAGAAGTTGAAGGGATAAACGGATAAAGAAGTATTGCTGATGCTTTTATTGAGTCAGCAAGTTCATAGAGTATTTTTCTTGCTGTTTTTATCTCCTTTTCTGTTTTTGCCTCCCATGGTTTTTTGTCCTGCACATATTGATTGCAAATATCAATAAATGCAAAGATTTCATTTAATACTCTGTCAAATTCGTAATTCTTCAGATGTTTTTCAATTTGCTTTTGGTTTAATCTTTTAATTAAATTATTCTGCGTTTTTTTAATTCCATAAGTTTCTGCAAGTGCAGAAACCCTGCTGACTAAATTCCCCAACTTATTTGCAAGCTCGTTATTGTGGCGCTCTAATAATGCCGGTTCTGAAAAGTCGCCGTCTTGGCCGAATACAAAATTTCTGCATACAAAATATCTTATGGAATCAGCATTGTATTTTTTTACAAGTTCAACAGGAGATATTGCGTTTCCCAAGCTTTTTGATATTTTCTGGTTATTAAATGTAAGGAATCCATGTACAAACACAGTTTTAGGAAGTTTGTAACCTGCTGATTTTAGGAATGCAGGCCAGTATACGCAGTGAAACCAACTGTTGTCTTTTCCGAGCAAATGCAAATCTGCAGGCCAATATTCTTGTTTTTTTCCTGCACCTGAAATATAGTTAAAAAGAGCGTCATACCAGACATAGATGACATGTTTTTTATCTCCTGGAAAAGGTATTCCCCAGTCAAAACTTGTTCTTGATATGCTTAAATCCTTCAATCCTTCTTTTACTCTGCTGATTATCTCATTTCTTCTTTCTTTTGGAAGTATAAATTCTGGATTTTTTTTGTAATATTCAAGAAGAAATTTCTGATATCTGCTTAATCTGAAAAAATATGATTCTTCTTTTATTTTTTCCAGTTCTCTGTTATGCAATGGGCATTTTCCATTAACAGCATCTTTTTCAGTATAATATGCTTCACATCCAACACAATAAAGCCCTTCATAAACTCCTTTGTAAATATCTCCATTTTTCTGGCACCTTTGAATTACTCTTTGAACAAGTGCTTCATGGTCTTTGTCAGTTGTTCTTATAAATCTATTCGGAGAAATATTTAATGAAGCCCATGCATTTTTAAATTTTTGAGCAAGCTCGTCAACAAATTCTTTTGGGTTTTTTCCTGCTTTTTCTGCAGCTTCTTGTATTTTTTTTCCGTGCTCATCTGTTCCTGTAAGAAGCCACACATTTTCGCCTTTGAGGCGGTGCCATTTTGCGAGAACGTCAGCTATAATCTTCTGATAAGCATGCCCTATATGCGGTTCTGCATTTGGATAGTCAATTGCAGTTGTAATGTAAAATTTGTTTTTTGCCATGATAATATACTCAGAGTTCTATATTTAAAGTTTTTAGTTTGTGCTAGTGAGCAGAGCACAAATACTTTCTTTAAACATCCCATAACTTTGCTTTATTTAACATTTATTTAATTGAATTTATATTTAATGTTTTCAATCAATAATTTCTCAATATATAAGCAAATTAGCAGAAATAAATGCCAGAATATAAATGCTTAAATAGTTCTTTATGAAGTTTATTTTATGGGACTAGAAGATCGGTTTAATCAGGCGCTTGAAAGATGGATAGCACATTGTGGAAGCCCTAATATTCAAGCAAGTTCTTCTGCGTTATCTGCTATAACTTGTTATGCATACAAACAAATTGTAGAAATGGGACTAGAAGCACTGCCTTTAATAAGAGAGGTTTATGACAGAGCAACTTTTGATGATGGTGCTTTTTCAACTCTCCGCCTTCACGGGTTAGTTTTGGCAGTTAGAGAAATTGCAGGAGATGATTTTAAGATTCCAATAGAACTTCAGGGAAATATGCCTGCAGTTGAAGAGTATACAAAAAGGTGGCTTGATGAAAATGGTTACGGGTATGGCTCAGATGATGGACATATTTTTCATTCAGAATAGGCAGGCATTTAGTATTTACAGCAGATTTTGATGCTTCTGAAAGGGTATGTCGAAAATTTGTTGAAGAACAAAGTATCATTTATGCATAACTTAAATTAAATAGCCCAAGAGATATAGACAAGTAAATGGACGAGAGATTTGAGAAATAAACAAGCGCGAAGCGCACAAATTAAATAATCTCTGCCTTTATTATCTTGATGTCCTGAACTGGTTTGTCATTTGAATCTGTCTGCACTTTTGCAATTTTATCTACAACATCCATTCCTTCAATTACTTTTCCAAAAACAGGATGTTTCCCATCAAGAAAATTATTATCTACCAAATTAATAAAAAACTGACTTCCGCCTGTGTTTGGGCCTGAATTTGCCATGCTTATTGTTCCTCTGTCGTTTCTGTCATAATCATCATTTGTAAATTCGTCTTTTATTTTATATTCAGGTCCGCCCATTCCTGTGCCTGTTGGGTCTCCTCCCTGAATCATAAAATCTTCTATAACTCTGTGAAAAATTACTCCATTGTAAAAGCCCTCTTTAACCAGCTTTTCAAAGTTTCCTGCAGTTATTGGTTTTTCTTTATATAACTCAATAATTATATTGCCCATATTTGTTTCTAATTTAATTTTTGTTGTTTTATTTTGGTTCATAATACCAAATATTCCGATTATTGCTATTATAAAGATTGCTAAAACCCATAAAATCTCTTTTTTCATTCTTTTGATAGACCTTGGTGGTTTTTATTGGTTTCTGTTGTTTAGATTATTGTTTAAGGTATAGCTTTTGGAATTAAATTTTTTTAACATCCCATAACTTTGCTGTGCTCCCTACAGACATATGTCACCCCTTAGAATAGCTTAGAAAAGTCAAAATAAACCTCTGCCGGAACTTTCTTCTCTAAGCTCGTATGTGGTCTTAAATGATTATACCTCATACGAAATAATTCTGCATCTTTGTTGCAGAATGCAAACTCTTTATCTAGAGTTTGAAAGAATCTTTCTATTTTTCCAGTTGTTGTAGGGCTATGAATTGCAGTTCTAATATGCCTAATCCCTCGACGATTTAATGCCCTGTCAAACTTTGAATGCTTGCTCTTTAACCCAAAAATATTTCCATTGTCAGTTAATATTTCTCTTGGTTTTCCATGAATTTTGAACAGCGTGTCAAGTAGATGAATTATAATATTTGTTGACACGCTGTTGAGTGCAAATAGCCCTAAACAATATCTTGAACAATCATCAATAACCGCAAAACAATATTTTCCTTCAATTTTCTGGTCACTTGTATCCATTTGCCATAGGGAATTGGGATGTTTTCTTTGCCAACGAATATATTTTATCCTCTTTTTCCTATTTGGATTTGGGTTTGTTAAATAATTTTTCCTTAAAATTTTGTTAACAGAGGTATGACCAATTTCAACAAAATCTGCAATTTTATTTTCTCCCCATCACGTTTTATTTTTTAAGGAGATAATTTTATCTTCTATTTCAGAAGTAATTTTATAATAAATCGTCTTCGGTCTTTTTGATTTATCCTTTAAATCCCAATCATCTTTGTTAAGTTTTTTAATCCATCTTTGCAAGGTTCTCTTACAAATTTCATAACCAAACTGAGCAAGAAGAATTTTTCTGCATTGATTATTCGTATGTCCTTTTATTTTTAGCTTGAAAAATTCTTTTCTTACCTCTTCTTTTTTCATAAGAAAATTAGAAATTCACTTGAGAACTAATTTTCGGTAGCCCCATGACATATGTCTCTGGGCTACACACATCCCATAACTTTGCCTTATTTTAAATAAGCACATTGGTGCTTTTTATTTTTAATATTAATTAAATTGCATAAATGTCCTATAAAGAAATTGGCGTTGGATTTGCAAAATAAAAAACAGGCGCGAAGCGCCAATATTTATCATTTATATTTGTTCAGACCTTTTAGATAGTTTTAGTTCAATTTCTCTTTTTTTCATTTCATCTGGAACAAATGGCTGGAAGTAAGTGCTTCTTGGATGAGTGATTACAGGAACAATTTCTGAATCTTCAACTCCTGTTTTATTACATGTTACTCTTGCAATTATTGAATCTCTATCATTTGGAAAGGTATTCCCTCCAAAAACAAAATTACCCAAACTATAAAAAATCACTGCGCCATTATATTTTTCTATTCCTTGTAATACATGAGGATGATGCCCAAAAACAATATTTGCTCCTGAATCCACAAGGGTTTTTGCATAAGTTTCTTGGGTATTTGTTGGAATAACTGCTCTTTCAATTCCCCAATGACAAGATACAGCAACTATGTCAGATATAGATTTTGCTTCATTAACCTCTCTTTTTATTTTTTCTATTTCAAAGGGATTTGTTCCTGCACGGCCAATTCTTGCAGGATATTCTTTTCCTATATCTGCATATCCTAAAAATGCAATTTTTATACCATTTTTCTCTATGATTTTTGGTTTTGATGCTTCTTCAATCGTTCTTCCTCCACCACAATATTCTATTTTTGATTCTTCAAGAGTTTCAATTGTTTCTATTGCCCCTCTTTCATAAAAATCCATAAAATGATTATTTGATAAGTTTACAATGCTTATGTTTCCTAAGTTTAAGCATTTTGCAAATTCTGGAGAACCCCTGAAATTAAATTTTTTTGGCCTTGGATTAGTATAATTTGTCAGTGTTCCTTCTAAATTTACAATTGAGATGTCTGAATTTCTGAAATACTCTGCGACTTTTTCAAAAGGCGCTTGGAAGGCATACTCTTCTCCAAATTCTTTTTTTAATGCATCAAACATTCTTGGAAAAGCCCATCCAAGCGTTACATCTCCTGCGCCTGAAATAATAACCTTTGGCGTCTTAGCTGGAAGCAAACAGATTCCTGTGAATAATTTACCTGCATTGCCTAAAAATTCCCTTCTTGATTGCTTCATTCCTATTTGTTTTTATTCGGGTTTTTATTCTTTATTATTCTAAACCGCCATAGAAATCTATTTATTCTGTATAGTTTTAATCTTTATAGTTTTGCGCTTGTAGTTTATTGGCAGAATTAAACCTTCCCAATGTGGGAGAACCAAGGTTCTCCTAACACTACCTCTCCTTTGAGAGCTTCTCTTCATGAGAAAATAGGAAATAGGTTTGGAACCGGGTTCGATTCCCGGCAGGCGCATAATGTTTTTACAAGAATAAAATAGCTTTTATTTCAGTTTTTTACAAGAATAAATTTTATCTCCTCTTTTTCTTCTTCGCTTTCTTATGTTTTCTTAATCTTAAGAATTCTATTAATTTTTTAACTTTTGATGCTTTGCTTTTATTGCTTGGGCGTCTGCACTTTCTTAAAACTCTTTTTTTTGATTTTACTTTTGAAATCTTCTTTGACTTTTTTGCTGTTTTATTTTTCTTCTTTTTCATCTTTTTTGTATTAAGTATATTTCTGTGATTACTGAGAATATTAAAGCTCCTAAAGATAGGTTTATATCTACTGGGCTGAAACATTCAGTGTTCAATGTTTTTAATCCGATCAAAGCTATAACACCAAAATCCACTAATGGTGGGAAAACCTTTATGAGATCCATTTAAATCACTCCAAAGATTCTCAGTATTAAAGCTATGAGTATTATTATTCCTATCCATTTTAATATTGTTCCTATTGTATCCTTTTTTTTCATTTGAACATAGCTGATATCTGGACCCGGTGGAGAAAGTGCCTTAAACACTCATTGAAATCAATCTTAACCTATCAACGTGCTTTAAAGGTTATCTTCTTCGCCCTATAACCAATCTTAACAGATGCAGGTTTCGTATAGCGAGTTATAGTCCAGTCGCTTTATTGATAGCTGAACATCTGACAGAGGCTGTTATAGTAACATCCTTTCCAGGACAACCGGAGTGTCCTTATCAGCTTATAACTTTAGTTTATTCCTCTATATAAATTTAAGTCATTACTATATAATTATCACTAATCAAGATTTAACTTTGGCTAGAAGATGCTTATTTGCTATAGAAGTGAAATTAAATAACTTTTTAAATCGTCTTTGAGTAGTTTTATTATGTTTGGCGAAAAATGCCCTAAGTGCAGAAAGAAGATTAAAAAATCATTTAGCTTATGCCCTTATTGCGGACTTGATTTAAAAAGAGAAGAAGATTATGGTTTTTTGGGGAGAAATGATTTTGCTGAAGAAGAATTCAAACTTCCTTTTGGATTCAATATGCTTATGAAACCGCTTATTAAAGAATTAAATAAACAGATGGTTGAACTTGAAAAAGAAATGAATGTCGAAAGACAGCACAAAGCAGAGTCAGGAAATACAAAAGCGTCTTTTAGTGTTTTTGTTGGAGTTCCCGGACAAAAGCCGATTCGTATTTCTTCTGATGCAAATAAACCTCAAATGCTTAAAAATTCCCCTAATGTTAAAAGAGAACAAATTGCGCTTCCTAAAATTGATTTTAAAAGAATAAAAAATGTTAAATCTCTTGTGAAAAAAGAGCCTGTTTCAAATATTAGAAGATTGTCTGACAGAATTATTTATGAAATTCAACTGCCTAATGTAGAAAATATAAAAGATGTAGGTATAAGCATAATTGAAAATGGAATTGAAATAAGAGCATTTGCAGGAAAGACGCTTTATATCAAAGAGATTAATATTGAACTTCCGCTGGTATCATACTCATTTGAAGACGAAGCGATTTCTCTTGAATTTGCGACTGGAAACTGAAAATCAGGTATTAATAATATGAGCCTGCCAAGAATAAGAACCTCTGCGGGTTCTCAACCTCTCCAGCAACCACATGGAACGTTTATATTATTTCATTTCATTCAATAATAAAATGAGCCTGCCAAGATTTGAACTTAAAAACCACCTGCGGGTTTTTATAATCCTGCATGTGTGGTTTAGTGTTCCATTCAAATCTTGTTTTAATATGAGCCTGCCAAGATTTGAACTTGGGACCCCTACCTTATCAGAGTAGTGCTCTAACCTGGCTGAGCTACAGGCTCATGCTCTTGCTAATTTTTTATGATTTATAAGGGTTGTGTTGAATCTGAAAAAGATGTTGCAAAGCTTTTTAAAGCGATTTTTTATAGATTGATTATGGTTAAAGGATTTTATCATTACATAAAAGAAGCATGGAAAAAGCCAGATGTTGAAACATTAAGAAATAGAATGATTGGGTGGCGAGCATCTGAAGCAGTTGTAAAAGTTGAGAAGCCGTTGAGGCTTGACAAAGCAAGAGCACTTGGATACAAAGCAAAAAAAGGATTTGTTGTTGCGCGTGTGCGCGTAAGGCGCGGAGGGCATAAACGTTCAAGGCCTAAAAAAGGAAGGCAGACAAAAAAACTTACAATAAGAAAAAATCTTTCTCTTAATTACAGGGCAATTGCAGAGCAAAGGGCTGCAAGAAAATTCAGAAATCTGGAAGTTCTTAATTCTTATAATCTTGGAAAAGACGGAATGCATTATTTTTTTGAAGTTATTTTAGTAGACCCAGAAAAGCCTGAAATAAAAAATGATAAAACAATAAACTGGATATGCTCTACAAAAAATAGAAATCGCGCAGGAAGAGGATTAACCTCTGCAAACAAAAAATCAAGAGGATTTAGAGGAAAGGATTGATTTAAGTTTATCTGTGGCAGATATCTATTTTTCTAACATCTCATAATTTCCTATTATTTAATGTCTTTTTATTGGAGTTCAAAGATATTTTTATTTAATGTCCTTTTATGAATACTCGTGAAAAATCTCCAATCTTTAGATTGGAGTTAAAATGTATAGATTTTTCCCGGTTCTCCCAAAACCCAAGCACAAATTCCACACTTTAGTGTGGAGTATACTCAAATGGTTTTGTGATTTTCAATGTGTAAAGCAGATTAATGATTTGCAGAATAAAATAAGTGTCGAAGCGCACAAATTAAAGCGCGCCCGCAGGCGCGCAATTGGGCGAGCGAGGCGAAGCCGAGCCAATCGTCAATAATATTTATAAACAAATAGGTTTAATCAAACTCAAAACATTTAAAAAAGTATCAAAACTACCTTAATATAAAGACATAATCGCGCTGGTCGTATAGTGGTTAGTACTTCTGCCTTCCAAGCAGATAGCCTGGGTTCAATTCCCAGCCGGCGCATATAGGGAATTGAAAATCCAAAGAATTCAGAGAATTCTTTGTCCCTCAAGTTTTAACAAACTTAAGGTTCCCAGCCGGCGCATATAGGGAATTGAATGGAACACTCAAATATACATGCAGGATAGAATCATCAAAAACAATAAAACAAAATCTTATAAACCATAAAAACATAAAATAAAAATGGAAGATAATGAGGTTAAAGAAAATGTTAAAAATCTTAAAATGAGTACCCGTGATGATTTCAACAATTCTGAAGAAACTGAAAAAACAAATGAAATTAAAGCAAATAAAAAAATCAAAATAGAACCTAATGGATCTGAAATGTCTGTCTATGATAAATACTACAAACTGCTGTTCTTTATTTCAATAATTGCCCTCGCTGTGAGTTTAATTTATATTTACTCTTTTTATTCTCTTCATGGAGATATTCTTAAAAAAGATATAACTTTGTCAGGCGGAACATCTGTCCAAGTTCAGACAGCATCAGATATTAATGACTTAAAAAATGCTCTTGCGCCAAAATTCAGCGAGGTTAATGTAAGGCAGATATCAGATATAATTACTGGAGAACAAATTGCGATAGTTGTTGAAACAAGTGTGCCTCCTGAAGAAATTGTGCCATTTCTTGAAGAATATTTCAATTTTAAGCTTGATGAAACCAACAGCAGTATTGAATTTACAGGAAGCTCATTAAGTGGAAGTTTTTATAATCAATTAAAGATAGCATTAATCCTGTCTTTTGTAGCTATGGCTATTGTTGTATTTATTATATTCCGCACACCTATACCAAGCCTTGCAGTGATATTTGCTGCATTTGCAGACATTACAATGACTTTAGCAGTTGTAAATTTTCTTGGAATGAGTGTTTCAACAGCAGGAATAGTCGCGTTTATTATGCTTATTGGATATAGTGTAGATACAGATATATTGCTAACAATAAGAGTATTAAAAAGACATGAAGGAAGCATTAACAGCAGAGTTTTTAGTTCATTTAAAACAGGAATAACAATGACACTTACCTCTTTAGTTGTCAATGTAATAGGAATGTTAATGATGTCGTCAATTTCAAATGTCTTTGCGCAGATATTTACAATACTTACAATTGGACTATTATTTGATATTTTGAACACTTGGATATTCAATGCCTCTCTGATAAAATGGTATGCTGAAAGGAGGAATAAATGATAAAACTCTCCTGGAAAATATGGCTGTTAATAATTATTCTAATAGCTTCAATTATATCAATTTTTAATTTTCAGTTCATTTTCACAAGAGGAGTTGTTGTCAAAGACATAGAAACAAATTCAAGTGTTGTTGAAGCAGGGCTTAAAACAGGATATATAATAAATACCCTAAATGGAAATGCAGTTAATGATGAAAAGCAATATCTAATTGAGATGCAGAAAATTTTTGATAAAACAAATGAATCAAAAAAAATTGTCCTCGGAACAGACAATGGGCAGATAATATTTTTCTCAAATGAAATTCCAAAAATAAGCGTCTCTAATATTCCTCTTACAAAAATAAAAACAGGGCTTGATCTTCAGGGAGGAGCAAGAGCGCTTATAAAACCAGAAGGCACACTAAATTCTGATGAGATAAACATATTAATTGAAACAACAGATAATAGGTTTAATGTTTATGGAATAAGCGATATTGCAATACGCCCTGCAACAGATTTATCCGGACAGCAGTTTATTTTGATTGAAATGGCTGGAGCAACTCCAAAAGAGCTTGAGAAACTTATATCTGAACAGGGGAAGTTTGAGGCAAAAATAGGCAATGAAACTGTGTTTATCGGAGGAATAAGGGCAGATACAGGAAAAAAAGATATTACTTATGTATGCAGGGATGATGCATCATGCTCTGGGATACAAGCCTGCCAGGCATCAGGAAATGGATGGTATTGCAATTACAGGTTTGTAGTGCATTTAAGTGAGGAAGCAGCAGAAAGGCATGCTCAAATAACTTCGACAATCCCAATAAATACTACAAATCCAAAATACCTGGAAAAACAAATTGATTTTTATGTTGATGATACACTTACAACTTCGTTATTTATCTCAGATAACCTTAAAGGTAAAAAAACAACTCAAATAGAAATACAAGGGAGTGGTTTTGGAGCTGATAGGAATTCTGCTATAAAAGATGCACAAGAATCAATGAAGCATATGCAGACAATTCTTATAACTGGAAGCCTTCCTTACAAACTTAATGTGGTAAAGCTCGATAGAGTTTCACCGATTCTTGGAGAAAAATTTAATTCAACAATTCTGCTTACAGGAGTTATCTGTTTTATTGCTGTTGGAATTATAATTGCTGTAAGATATAGGAATTTTAAAGCATCAATACTGATGTTATTCATAAATTTTACAGAAATAATTATAATTTTAGGCATTGCTGCATTGATAAAATGGAATCTTGACTTGCCAAGCATAGTCGGAATACTTGTAACTATTGGAACTGGAATTGACCAGCAGATAGTTATAATTGATGAATCAAAATCAAAAAGAATTGAAAGTTTAAAAGAAAAATTAAAAGGCGCGATATTTATTATCTTCTCTGCTTATTTCACAATAGTTGTTTCAATGCTTCCTCTTTTCTGGGCAGGAGTTGGGTTATTGAGGGGATTTGCAGTCACAACACTTATCGGATTAACAGTAGGAGTTTTAATCACAAGGCCTGCATTTGCAGATATGGTAAAATTGATTAATACTGAAAATGTTTCCTAAAAGCCACATCTTTTTTGGTTTAATTTTTTCTTTATTAATGATTCTATTATCCCCTAAAATTGGATTGATTGGTTTTTTTATAATATGGGTATCTTCTATATTTATCGATGTGGATCATTATATTTATTATGTGTGGAAAAAAAGGGATTTAAACTTAAAGCGTGCTTTTGATTACTTTGCTGAAGCAAGCAAAAAAGCAATGAAGCTGCCAAGAAGTGAAAGATGGAAAAAAAGAGCAAATCCATGCATCTTTCATGGAATTGAGGCGATTATTCTTTTGATTTTCCTGTCTTTTTTTCACGTGTTCTTTCTTTATATACTATTAGGGTTTATCTTCCACGAATTTCTTGATTTTCTGCATATTTTATATTATGGATTTAATTTTAACCATATTGGTTCGCAAACATTAAATATATTAAGGCTAATTTCTAAAAAATAAAATTAGTAAAATGAAAACAGAAAAAATTGCTCTTAACAAGAAAAAATTATTTATTTTTATCCTGTCATACAACCACCAAAAAACAATAATGAATGTTCTTAAAAGAATTCCTAAGGAAACATGGCAGGCATCTTCAGAAGTGCTTATTGCAGATGATGCCTCTTCAGATAATACATTTGAAGAAGCGCTTGAATACAAAAAAGAAAACAAGATCTCAAAGCTTACAATAATTAAACATGAAAAAAATAAGGGTTATGGAGGAAATCAAAAATTTGCTTATAACTATGCAGTTTCAAGAGGATATGATATTGCTGTAATGCTTCACGGCGATTTGCAGTATCCTCCAGAATATATTCTTCCGCTTGCAAAATTGTTTGATAATCCTGAAGTAGGAATGGCATTTGGCTCAAGAATGTCTGGGCATCCTATCAAAGGAGGAATGCCCTTGTACAAATTCTTCGGAAATATCTTTCTTACAACTGTAGAAAACATAGTTCTTGGAACACATCTGACAGAGTTCCATTCTGGTTTCAGAGCATATTCAACATCTGCACTAAAACAAATTCCCTTTGATAAGAATTCAGATGATTTCCATTTTGACAGCGAGATAATCGTGCAGATGGCAACGGCAAAGAAAAAAATTAAAGAAATAACTATACCAACACGCTATGGGGATGAAAAATGCAATGTCAACTCAATTAAATATGGATTCAATGTTCTGAATGTAATGCTTGAATATATCCTGCATAAATTAAAAATCAGAAGATATGAGAAGTTTGAGATTAAAGATTAAATATTAAACCTTCTTGCAAACATACATCATAATACTTGTTGAATTTTTTGAACTGAAAAAAATTGAGGGCATAATTAAAAAGTATAGGATATAATTTGTAAAAATAATCAATTTGGCTCTGAAACTATTTATTTTATTAATTTTGTCTGCTTTAAATAATCTTACAATTAATGTCGTAATTTTTCTTTCTAACTTGCTTCCAATTGGCTTTTCTTCAAGTATCCTAAAACCAGATTTTATTAAATCTATTTTCAGTTCTTTTGGATTGAATCTCCTATAATGTTCTACGAATTCGTCATCAATATTCCAGTATCTCATATGAACTGGAATAGTTATAATCACCATTCCTTCTGGTTTTAATGATTTATTAATTTCTGCTATTGCTTTTTTATAATCATAAATATGCTCCAATACTTCAGAGCAAAATATCCAATTGAAACTATCTTTTTTTAACTTTAAATCAGTAATATTTCCAACTTCTGCATTATATCCCTGATTTTTCAAGAAATTAACTCCAGATTCAGATAAATCCATAAATACTGTTTTTTTCGGTATGGGGGATACGGGAGAAATTCCAGAGCCGATATCTAAACCAAGGATATTTTTGAAAGTATTATGTTGAAAAAACGCTTTTTTAATCTGAGTTTTCCTGTTAAGATAATTAAATAAAGAATTCTTTACTTTTAAATAATTTTTATCCCTGAAAAATACTTCAAATCTATTCTCCATTAAATCTCGCTTCTGTCAAGATTAATAAGTATTATTATACTTCAATTAAACTTATAAATAAGAATAAGCATATTATTTTATGGATGAAAATGCCAAAAAAAAAGACGGGTTAATTGATAAACTAATTTCAAAATCAGTTGATTTTATATTTTCAAAAGAAAATAAAATATGGAAAATGCTCCTAATAATGCTTATTGCGGGATTTATTTTAAGATTTATTGCAGCACTTAATCTTGATGTGCTCGCAGATGATATGGTGCATGCTTCTCAAAGCGCGGGAATAATAAGCTCGCTTGCTTTATCAACACATTCAAATCCGCCGCTGTTTTATTGCCTGACAGATTTATCATTCCTAACATTAGGATATACAACTCTTGCCTCGAGATTTTTTCCATTAATCTTTGGAACACTTATTATTTTGCTTTCTTTTCTTATTACAAAAGAACTAACTTCAAATGAAAAAGTTGCTTTATTCGCAGCAGGATTCACCGCATTTTCTTCTTTTCTTATAAGAAATACTTTTAGCGAGGCATCACTGGCTATATTCTTTTTCAGTTTTCTTGGAATATACCTTGGACTGCTTTTTCTAAAAACAGAAAAATTGTTGTTTATAATGCTCTCTGGAATGGCATTTGGCGTTGGAACTCTTGCAAAATACAATGCTCCATTTTTTGCATTAGCTTTTGTTTGTTATTCAGCGATTTTCTTTAAATCAAAAAAGAAGCCGATTTTTTCAAAGAATAATATTAAAGCAATAATGCTTTTTGGGATAATCATAATTTTATTTAGTGTGCCATTTCTGGCATTCAATTATTTCTTATACAAGGAAAAGGGCATAACAGACGTGTATTTCAGCAGGATTATAAAAACAGAAAAGTCGCAGCAGTTGTATGCCGGACTTGCAGGACAGGAGAACAGCTTTTTTGATAATCTCACCAATCCAGAAACCTATGGAGGGATTATACTTTTTTATCGTCCAGACGCCATATTATTTCTTTTTTCAATTATAGGATTTTTCTTTTTTGTATTGAATAAAAACAAAAAAGCAATCGTATTTTCAGCAGTATTTCTCATAATCCCTTTTATCCTTCAGTCAGCAGGAAGCACACTTTACAAACATTTTCTTTTTATTCCAATTGTGCTTTCTATTCCAGCAGGATATGGGGTATATAATATTTTGAAAGCAATAAAGCAGACAAGGGTGAGACAATTTATTATCTGCATGATATTAATTGCAATGCTGATAAATTTAGGAAATGCATTTGGAACTCCGCCATCTTTCAGTATAAAAAGCCCAACATCCCAGTTAAAAAATTATATTAATGAAAATATCAATGAAAATAATTTGATTGTGTTTGACCCGAGAATATATACTGCAAGAACATTCTGGCTTGCAACACCAAATCATTTTATGGATATACCGGATTTTGTTGACTATTATAATACTAATATAGACATACCTGCGCAGTATAAAAAGAATACAGATATTTATATAATTGAATGTGCAACAGACGACTGCGGATGGGGAACAATAAAAGACCAGCCGGCGCTTAATGAGAGCATTGAAGCAATTATTCCTAAAATAACCTCTGGAAAATCTCCTGAAAAAATAATTAAAGGAACAAAATTCGAATCAAATGAATTTTTTGGAAAAAAAGAAGAATATTCTGCGTATAAAGTATATAAAATCACAATACCTTTTGTTCCTAACTTAGTAAAAGAAATTGACAAGACAAATAGTTTTTATTTTGTACCTTATATGTATCGCAATATGAATAGTTATATCTTTAATTATGAAGTTAATGGAAATATAAACAAATTCATCTGGGGTTTTGCTTATCTCATGATTTTTGCTGCAATATTTGCTGCAATTGTTTCTGTGTTCTTTGTAATTTATCTTGCCTATCTTGAAACACATTGATTCTGCAAGAATTCTTTCGTCCTTTTCAATCCCTCTTCAAGCGATACTTTGGGACGCCATCCAATCTCCTTGTAAATCTTTGAAATATCAGAATAGCAGTTTCCCGGCTCAATTGCCTTTCTGCCAGCAGGATATTCCCTTTCAACAACACTTCCTCTTCCAATAATTTGCACAATTTGATTAGCAAGTTGTTTAATAGTACATATACTATCTGCTTCAAGCGGATTTTTATGGTATCCTGGAAGAAAACAACCCAAGTTATATGCAGTAAAAGCAGAATTGTCTGTTGCACCTGTTAAAAGTATTGCATCAACAACATCATCAACATAATTAATATCACGCAGGATATTTCCGCCGCCCCACACTTCCAATTCTTCATTTTCAAGTGCTTTTTTAATATATGTAGGAACAACTGCGCCACAATTTAAATTCTGCCTTGGCCCATATGTGTTAACAAGACGCAAAGAAGCAACAGAAATAGGAACTCCTGCTGATTGCACCAAAGAAGTCAATCTTGAATGGTGATTTTCAGCAGCCTGTTTTGATATTGACTGATTATCTGGAAAGTCAAAAGCATGAAATTCTTCTGTTACAGGGAGCTTTTCTGCAGGTATTCTTCCATACTGATCCCTTGTCCCTGCATAAATTAATGAAACAGGCTTTGAATGCCTAATTAAAAACTCCCTTAAAACTCTAAGGAAATGCAAATGAGAGACATAATTTATTCTATTATCAAATGAATCATCTTCTTCTGTTTTAGAAGAATGTTTTATTGAACCAGCAACATTAAAAATAAATTTGGGATTTAAATAAGAAAGAATGTCAGAAATAAAATCTTTATCAGCAATATCCTCTCTTCTGAAAAATATTTTATTTTCAAGCCCCTTTAAATTCTCCTCTCTTCCTCCAAGCCCTGGAATAAGCGCGTCAACGACAGCGACTTTTGCTCCAAGTCCAACAAGACGATGAACTAAGTTGCTTCCTATAAAGCCAGCTCCGCCTGTTACTAAAACATTTTTTCCTTCATACACTTTTTTTAAATTAATATCCATTAAGATAATTTATTCTTTGGGTTTTAAAGGATTATTGTTGTAGAATTATTTATATTTCTTAATGCCTTCTGGAATTATTCCATCAAAATGCCTGATTGTTTCTGCAATGCTTTTTTCAAGATTTCCTTTAAATTCAAATCCTAAATTTTTTATTTTTTCAGCAGAGGCAGAATAAGAGCGTTGATTTATAATTTGGCTGGGACTCGGATTTGAGACATCCTGTGTTCTTAAATAAAGATGTTTTTGAATTGTTTCCACAACCTGTCTAACTGTGTAATTTCCTGTGACAACATTATAAACTTCCCCGCTTTCCCCCCTTTTTTCTAAAAATCTCCATGCCCTTATTGCATCATCAAGTGCAAGATAAGGCCTTTGCTGGTCAATTGCATCTGCCCAAATAGTTAATGGCTGATTAGTTATCGCCTGCCAGGTAAAACGATTCACTGCAGTATGAAATCTCATTCCAGGGCTATATCCAAAAATAGTGCCCATTCTTAAAATTTCTCCGTCAATTAATTTTGCCTTAGCAGCATATAACAAACTCTGTTCTGCTAAAACTCTTGTTGCAGTATAAGGCACTTTATTAACTTCTTCCATATTTAATTCACTTGTTTCATTAACAACACCTTCTGTTCCTCCATAAACGCTTGTTGTTGAAGCAAGAAGAAATTTTTTAACACCTGAATTAATTGCAGACGCAACCATCTTTAAAGTTCCTGCTAAGTTTATATCAAATGTTTCTCTTGCCTTTTCCACTGTCCTGGGCGCGTCAGTGAGCGCAGCAAGATGCAAAACAACATCAATTCCATCACAAGCCCTTTCACAATCCTCTCTGTCTCTTACATCCCCCTCAATAAATTCGTATCTTGGAATATCTTCTCCACAAAGCAAATCAAAAAGAGAGGGATATCTCTGTGTTGAAAGATTATCAAGTATTCGTATTAATTCAACATCTTTTCTTTTTGCGTATTCGCGGATTAATTTTGAGCCAATATGCCCTAATCCGCCGCCTGTAACTAAAATTCTTTTTTTAACCATTTTATTTCCTATTTTTATTCTCTTCAATAGCATACATCATTGTTTTATATAATCCATCCCTAAATCCTACTTTTGGCTTCCATCCTGTTGCTTCGCGAAAAGCACTTGAATCAACTGCAAAACTTCTTTCATCAATTGGACTTGAATTTTCAGGAAATGACGAGTAACAAATTTGAGCATCTTTGCCAGAAATTTTTTTATAAATTCTTGAAATATCCTCTACAACTCTCTGAAATGATTTTCCATTTCCAGAGCCAATAACAAACTTTCTTCCATTTGTTTCATCTGATTCAGCAGCAGCAATAAAGGCATCAGCACAATCACCCACATATAGATAATCTCTAATAAGATGCCCATCACCATAAATTTCCAATGGCTCTCCGCGAACAGCTCTTCCAACAAAATAATTAAGAATACCTCTATTTGGATTGTTTGTTTTTTGTCCTGGCCCAAAAATATTTGACAATCTTAATACTGAAGTTTTTAATCCTGTTCTTTGAAAATATTCTCTCATAAAATGCTCTGCGGAAAGTTTGTTAATATCATAAATTGTCGAGGGATTATCTGGTGTTTTTTCATTTAAATAATTTGCAATCAAGGGTCCACAGATAGTAACAGTGCTTGCAAAAACAATTTTTGCAGAAGGATTTATTTTTCTGCATGTTTCAAGAAGTGCAAGAGTTCCATCAACATTTGTCCTTAAATCCTCTCTCGGATTTTTTTCTGCTTTTTTTAGATCTGTCTGCCATGCAAGATGAAAAATATAATCCTTGTCTTCAACAGGGCGCATAGCCCCTCTTGGCTCTGATAAATCTCCGCGAAGAACCTTAAATCTTTCGCCAAACTTATCTTCAAGTCCATTTAACTTTGAAGTATCTGTTTCATGCCTTACTAAAACCTCAACTTCTGCACCTTGTTTTAAACATTCTCTCGCAAGTGCGCTTCCTATAAATCCCCCGCCCCCTGTCACCAAAACCCTTTTGTTTTTCATTTTATCTGTCCGCTGAATAAAACCCCCTTATTTTTCCAGAAACATATTCAATCTCTCTATCAGTAATTCCTGGAAACATCGGCAAAGAAAGCACCTCTTTTGAAAATTGTTCTGCTCTTGGAAAATCCCCTTTTTTATATCCCAAACTTTTAAATGCTTCCTGAAGATGAATTGGCGTTGGATAATGAATCGCAGTTTCAACTCCTCGCGAAGCGAGAAATCCTCTAAGCTCATCTCTTCTTTCTGCTTGAATAACATATAAATGAGAAACATCTTCAATACAAGCATAAGAGTGTATAAGTCCTCTTATATCTATATCAGATAAGAAGTTATGATATTTGCAGGCTGTATCTTTTCTTTGATTATTCCAATCTTCTAAATGTCTTAGTTTTATATCTAAAACAGCTGCCTGAATTGTATCAAGACGGCTGTTTCGTCCGGCAATTTCATGAACATTTTTTTCTCTTTGTCCATAATTTCCTAACTGCCTTACTCTTTTTGCAACTTCTCCATTATCTGTTACAACAGCGCCTCCGTCTCCCAATGCTCCTAAATTTTTCGTTGGATAAAAACTAAAAGCTCCTGTTTCTCCAATAGGAGTTATGTTACTTAGATATGTTGCCCCATGCGCCTGCGCGCAGTCCTCTATTGTTCTTAAACCAAAAGAATTTGCAATATCTAAAATGGGATTCATATTTGCTGTCCTGCCATACAAATGAACAGGAACAATTGCCTTTGTTTTTTGGGTTATTGCTCTATGAATTAATTCTGGATTTATATTAAAATAATCGTCGCAATCAACTAATACAGGCGTTGCGCCTGCAGCAACAATAGCAGCAACTGTTGCATTATAAGTATTTGCAGGAGCAATTACTTCATCTCCCTGTCCTATTCCATAAGCGCGCAAAGCAAGCTCAATTGCATCAGAGCCATTACCAATTCCAATACAATATTCCTTTCTGCAAAATTTAGCAAAATTACTTTCAAACTTACTAACTCTCTCCCCGCCTATAAAAATTCCATCATCGATTACCTCTCCAATTGTCCTTAATATTTCTTCTCTTAAGGGCTCATGTGCTCTGCTTAAATCATTGAATGGAACTTTCATATTACTCAAAAAGCATAAAACATCATTATAAAGATTATTGTGATAAAGATAAAGAAAAAATATAAAAACAAAATATAAAAGTTTATAATCCTTAGATTTATCAGAAAACTATGAAATATGTTGCATATTTTAGGCCAGACAAAGAATTAACTGAAGCTATTTTAATCCAGAATCATGTCAGAATCTCTGCAATAGG
>JAGVXO010000015.1:13634-34951 GCA_018303755.1 Candidatus Pacearchaeota archaeon | reverse complement strand
TTTTCCATTTCCAAGTTTTATTCTTCTTTGCTTTAATTCTTTTCCTAAAGTTTCAGCAAGCAAGTCATTAGGTTTATAAGAATCTCTTGGAGTTCTTAATGATAATCCAAAATCAATATAATTTCCTGAAATGTCTAACCCAAACTTTAATGCGGTTTCTAAATCCTGTCGAGTCGCTATTCTCGCTCCATCAAGCAATCCTGAATTTTGCAAAGCAACAAGCATAAAGGAATTTGAATTAGTAAGCTCTCCATTCTGAGCTCCAAACTTGCTTAAAACTTCTCTTGCTTTATCAGAATTATAAGCAGATTTAACAGACTCTTTGTATCTTGCTAATACAGAATCATCTAAAACTCTCGCTTTTTCCAAAACTTTAGGTATTTCATATAATGCTGCTTCTCTTGCCATACTTTTCCCACAAATAAGCACTTTTTAAATATTCTTATACTTCTGTATTTTATTGAGTATCTTAGACATTTAGAATTCTTAAGAAGAACTATTCTCCTTACCTTGTTTTCTTGACGGGCATTCTGGATTAAAGCAGAAAATCCACGGACGCTTGGCTTTTCTTATTGATATCAGCATTGGGAAAGAGCAATGTTCGCAGGTTTTATCTGCAGGTTTTATCAGTGAATTAGGTGGGACATTAAATGTGGTTTTGCATTCGGGATATGCATTGCAGGCAACAAAGTATCTATTGAATCTTTTGGAATATTTTATTGTGAGCTTTCCTTTTTTGCATACAGGACATTCATTCAACTCATTCTGCTTTTTTTCTTCTTCAAAAAGCCGGTCTGTTGCATTAACTAAATCAGCACCAATCTTTTCCTTGTTCTTCTTTAAAGTTTCACTTATTTTATTCATCAGCTCCTTTGTTTCTTTTAAGATTTGGTTTTCTTTTTCATTGGGATTTTTCGCTTTTTGCAAATTATCAAGTTTTTGTTCTATCTCTCTCGTAAGTTTTTCATCAATTATAAATGGACAATTAACTTCAAGTGTAGATATTAATGATATTCCCAAGCTTGTTGCCTCAATGCTTCTTTCTTTTATATATTTTCTATCATAAAGAGTTTCTGTGATTGAGGCTCTTGTGGCTTTTGTCCCCAAATTTCTTTTTTCCAGTTCTGAAACAAGCGAAGCAGGAGAATATCTTTTTGGCGGCTGCGTGAACTTTTCTTCAATGCTGACTTTTTTGACAATTATTTTTTCACCCATATCGGGAAGCTCTTTTTCCTGAAGTGTTGTAGGATAAACATCCATCCATCCTCTTTCTGCTATTGACATTCCTTTTGCATAAAACTTTAAATTCTCAACTAAAACATTTATTTTTTTATCATCAATAACTGCGTCTTCGCAAAAACAACTTAGGAATCTTTTTGCAATCAGCTCAAATATTCTTCTTTCATCTTCTTCAAGTGCCTGAAATTCGCCTGTGGGATAAATTGCTGGATGCGCTGGATCTGTTTTTTTGCCTTCAATAGGTGCAACTCGTTTTATTAATTTTTCACAATGAAATTTTTCTGCGACACGCTTAACAATAGAGGTGTATCCGATTTCTTTCGGAAGTTTTTGTGAGCTTGTTCTTGGGTAAGAAATAAGCCCTGCAAGGTATAATGACTGAGCAAGCTGAAGTGTTTGTGAAGGAGTTATTCTGAAAAATTTATATGCCTCTGTCTGTAAAGTTGTTAAATCAAACGGCGCTGGCGGAGAAATATTCTGCCTTGATTTTTCAATAACCGCTGTTCCTTTTTTTCCATCAAGAACCTTGAATTTTTCTGTATCTGATTCTTTCACTATGTCCTTAATATAAGCTACTTCAATTGTATTTTTTCCATCTGTTACATCAAGAAATACCTGCCAGTATTTCTGAGATTTAAATGCCTGAATCTCACGCTCTTTTTTTACAATAAGATTAAGTGCAGGGCCCTGAACACGGCCTATTGACATTACTCTGAATCTTCCTACAGATTTAACTGAATCCATCATTGCTCTCGAAAGATTTATTCCATAAATCCAGTCAAGATAATGCCTTGTCTCTCCTGCAATTCCCTGCCCCCAGTTAAGGGTATGTGATTTATTTTCATATGAATCTTTTATTTCATTGGCGGTTAATGTTGAAAATTTCATTCTTTCTGCATCCTCCTGATTGCATAGATAGCGGACAATATTCATTCCAATCACCTCTCCTTCAACATCGTAGTCTGTTGCAATTATTATTTTTGAAGCCCTCTTGCATAATTTTGCAAGAACATCATAATATCTTTTTGAGAAGTCGTGTTTTTTAACAAGAAAATTTGGAGCCCATTTTATATCATAAACAGGCCAGCCTCCTCCTGGAACTATCTGGGCTAAAGTAAATAAATGCCCAACTGCGCAGGCAACAATTATCTCTTCACTTTTATATCTTAACTCATAATAATAAACTCCTGAAGAAAGATTTTTTGAAAGTTTTCCATTGTCTGCAAGAGCGCTTGCGATTTTCTCGCAGGCCTGCGGTTTTTCAGTAATTATCAGAACAGGACCTGTGGGAATTAATTTTTTATTCCCAGGAATTTTGAACTTTTCAACCCATGAATTTTTATAAAATGACTTTTCTGGTTTATTTGCCTTTTTTTTAAAGGAGTTTTTAGCGAAAGATTTTTTTATTTTTCCTTTTGATTCAATTTTTTCTGATATTCTTTCTCTTACAGGAACATCTACTGCGCCTGCCAAATCAGTTTCGTCTACAGGAATAAAATCTGTTCTTACAACATTTTCACCATAATCACTTACAGGATCTTTGCTTTGTTTAATTGGTTTTTTTACCATTGCCATTATTCTGATAAAAGGATATAAGAATTATGCTTTAAAAAAGTATATAATTTGGCGCGCCCTGCGCGGGAGCGCTTATATTAGCTCGGCTTCGCCTCGTTTGTTTATTCTTTTTCAAATCTGCTAATCGGTTTATGCATTGGTTTTTATATTTTTATTGAGGGTATTAAAATAATAAAAATTTAATTAAAAGATGTAAAATAAGGAAAAGTTATGGAATGTTAGAAGAATTAGCCAAAAACTCAAATTTCAATTATCTTTCCCATTCTTCCAACACTAATCACTTTAGTAATCCCGATTTTTTCTTCTATTCCTGATGCTTCATGAACATGCGAACATAATGCAATGTCTGGCGAGAGTTTTTTTATTGCTCTTTCAACTCCATAACTGCCTTTAAAAAAACTTGTGAATCTTTCTATCAGAGAATTTGAAGGATGAACATGCGTCACCATTATTTTGACTTTTGAATCTTTTATATCATAAAATCCCTTAAGCAAAAGTCGGTAAAGCTCTGACTCTTTCATTCTTGAAAACGGGCCTATATTTGCGCCTCCTGCCCCGAAAATTCCTATATCTCCAAATTTTACAGAATAGCCGTGGATATTCTTTACATCAGGATATATTTGGGTTAGAAAATCTGCTGTTGCAATTGTTTCGTGATTTCCTGGAATAATCAAAACTTTTTTCTTTGCTTTTACAAAGGGACTTAAAATTCCTCTCGTTGACTGCTCTATAAATGTTAAATCCCCTGTAAGTATAACTAAATCTACATTTTCTTTTTTTGCTGTTTCTGCAAGTTTGTTTGCAAGAGAGGCATCACCATGGAGATCTCCTGCTGCCAAAATCTTGAATTTTTTTGATTTTTGCATTACTTTATCTTTTTGTTTCATAAATTGGAATAAATAAGTCGATTAATAAATCTTGGCATTTGAATCATTTTTCACAACGATAAAAAACACATTGGTTTAGATAAACCCTACATCAGTAGTGAATTTTAAATAATTTTTTAGTTTTTAAATCACGAAAAGTTTAAAAACACCTTATCTATACCCATATAATTGAATATATAGGTTAAATCGCATATATTAAAAATGAAAGACAATTTCGACATATTTTTCAGGAGAAAGCCGGCGCTGATGATGATAGCGCTAAGAAAGTTAGCAAGAGTAAGATATGGCTCTGTTCTTGCAAAAGAGGTAGATTGTACGTACAGCCATGCTGTAAAAATACTTCAAATGCTTGAAACTCTTGGATTAGTCACATTTGAGAAAAAAGGAAGAATAAAATTAATCAAGCTAACAAAGAAGGGCGTTGACGTCGCAGACAATATTTCTAGCATAAAACAGATAATTGGATAAAGAAGAAAAAGAGAAAAATAAAAAGTAAATTATCTGCAAGCAGTTAAACTTCTATATAGTTTTCCATTATTATCTAAACAAGCATATGCGGTTCCATTACCAGTTAAACCCATCTTTAAAGTATATGTTGAGATATTCGATGCCTTTATATAAGCACTAAAAAAACTATTTCTTGAAATTAAATCATCTGCAATAAACTTTCCATTCATTGTTACAGTATTTATATCAGTGGCTTGGAATCTTATTGAATTATTCAACGAGCGAATATCTAAAATTCTTGTGCTAACCGCATCAGCTACAATTCTTTTTAGCATTGTATCAACTTCTGCCTTCGTATACACATTAGTCCCATTAAGAACTGGCTTTACTTTTATTACATCTCCAGCAATGCTCATAGTCACAAGCGAAGCGACAACAGCAACAATCAAAACAACAGCAATCACTCCAATCCATTCTTTACTTTTCATTTTATCACCTCCTTTCAATCACTATTTTTTATTTTAGTTTAATCTTTCTTTTTCGCATTAAACGTTAATTGAAAGATTAACAATTTAAGGGGGGGCGTTATAAATATTTCGGTTATGGCGTTTTTGGTTGCATGACTAAAATCGCTCGCCCCTACGGGGCTCGCTTTAAATTGGCGCGCCCGCAGGCGCGCTTGTTTATTTTGCAAATCTGACGACATTTTTACATTGGTTCTCCAAACATTTTAATTAACCTTAAATAAAATAAAAAACACCAAGGGACAAACTTAAAGTAAGGGAAAGGAGGAGGATGTTAGCAGAATATTCGTTTCGCTCCGCTCACTTATCTAATTTTGCTAATCTGTCATCCATTGGATACATTGGTTGATTATATGTTTTAATTTATATTAAATGTAAAAAGGAAAAACACCAATGAACAAACCCAAAATAAGGAAAAATTATGGGATGTTTAAAGAATAAAATATTTCAAATCCCTCAATAGAACAATGGACCTGGAGGGATTTGAACCCCCGACACCTGGATTTCTCTTTTCCTTACTAAATTCCCGAAGGAGATATCATAAGAAGAACCATTGGTTCTTTTATATTAAGAGTCCAGTGCTCTAACCAGGCTGAGCTACAGATCCTTAACTAAAACAAAGCGGGCTTGTTTAAAAAAGTATTTATACTGGAAAGAACTGAAAATAATATGCTTTATAATCGTCCAATAATGCCGAAAGACTACAATGAAATAGATGGCTTTATGTATGGCGCAGGATTAGTTCCAGATACATTTGCAGATATGAGAGATAGAGAATATCTAGAAAATCGCCTCAGAAATATTCACAACTTTTTAGAAGAATCTAAAAGAGCGCCACCAATGATGATTAATGGAATGCTAATGTCAGATTATCTTAGACATTTGAAAAAATTGAAGAATAGACCTTCTTCACCTAATTTATTGACGCGCGCACGCGTGGCGTAATTTATTTTTTAATATTAGTAATATATCTATCCTAAAAAGTTTTAATCTTATTAATCTCTATACATCCCGCCGCTCATAAGCCAACTCCAAGCTTGCTGTTCTCTTAATAAAACCAGATCACACCCATACATTTCTCTTTCTTTTCTTAAATCCTCTAAAAATGATTCTCTTGCTCTTTCAAAACTTGTTGAGGGAACTGCCCCTTCCATTAACTCGTCGAAAGTCATATATCTGATTTCTTCTGACATGATAGTATCTACATATCAAGGTTTATAATATTTTGTTAATTTAAAATCAAGTGTGAAATATTTCTCTAAAAGTAAAAACTAATACTCGTGAAAAATCTCCAATCTTTAGATTGGAGTTAAAATGTATAGATTTTTCCCGGTTCTCCCAAAACCCAAACACAAACTCCACACTTTAGTGGGGAGTATACTCAAAGGGTTTTGTGATTTTTAAAAAAGGGTTGATAAGGGAGAACTTTTGTTTCTCTTATTTTGGAGGTATCGGAACCTTTTCAAGGTTCTGATGGGTTGATAAGGGTGAACTGCATTTAAAGGAGGGGTTGATAAGGGTGAACCATTGGTTCCCCTTATTACTTATATTCTCTCCAGGTGTGTTTGCATTTTACACACTTGAAAAATCGTGTTTCTGCCTCGTCGCCTGAGCGCGTCTGCGAAGTCCAGAAATATGCTTCTTTATATCCGCACTTTGGGCAGGTATTTGGAGATGTTGGAAAAACATCTGTATCTTTTTCTTTTACAACTCCAATTTCTTGGGTGCTTTTAATTTTCTCACTTGAGCCAAGTTTAACTTTTGACTTGACAGTATGTCCGCATCTGACACATCCAAAATTACTTCTTTTTTCTTCAAGCACAGAACCACACTTTGGGCAAAATTCCATATTAGTATCCTTTTTATAATAATTATTGTTGAGTGAGTAATACTTAGTTTTTAAAGTTTTTCTATGGAGATTCTGTGCAAAAACCTCTTTGATTTTCCTGCCTAAATGGTTCGTAGAAAATAAGCTTTATCCATCCGAGAGCAGGAATTTTTAGAGGAACAACTTTTCCAACTAACTGTTCTTCTTTAATATATTTTTCATTAATTTGTTCTGGATTATTGCCTGTTGTGAACTGAATAGCATTATTGTCTCCTTTTGTCTGAAGTGAATTAATAGAGACAACCCGGTGTATAATCGGCCTGCCGGCAGTTCCTGCTCTAAAAATTATAACATCTCCTGTTTTTATATCTGATTCTTTAACTCCTGTAACAACAAAGATATCTCCTTTTGAAAAGCCATTTTTTAAAGGAAACTCTATGAACTGCTCTTTAGTAAAATCGTGTTTAAGATACCACTCATTATGATTTTCCCACCAGGAATCAAATCCAGAGCCGTGATACATACTGCATGATTCAACAATTACAATAGGAAGAGACGTGCCGAAAATTAATGAGATTAACGGGAAAAAAACAAACTTGATTATTACAAAAATAAAAATAAGAAATGCAAACCAGCTTAGAAAACTCTCTCCATGCCAGATGAAATTCCAGAATTTTTTTATTTTATAAAAAAACCTATTTTTATCCTCTTCTATTTTTTTATGCTCATTCATTGATTTAATTTGATTTGATAATATTTAAATGTTGTTTATGCAAAAAACCAATACTATAAATATTCCGTGCATCACCGAAATATTTAAATAGTGTATATTCTGTGTATACATTATTAGTGTATACGAAACCCCTTTCATGCTGTGTTCTTTGAACACAGCGATAATCAAACGAAAAATATAAACAGATAAAAGCAAAGATGAATAAAACAATAAATTAAAAATAATCTAACAAAGAGAAAATGGACATATTTGAAAACACAATATTATGCAAGAACTGCAATGTTAAAATGCATAGAGCAACACTTGTAAAGAACGGATTTCAGTTCAGGGCGATTATATGCACAAGATGCGGGGAGAAGATTCTTCACCCAGAAGACAAAGCAGAATATCATCACTATTTAAATCTCAAGAATAAAAGCTTCAGTGTAAAGTTAAGAATGGTTGGAAACAGCTATACGGTATCTATCCCGAGAGAAATAGTGAATTTTATAAATGAACAAAATAACATAATGGATGAAATCGTAAGACTGAATTTTGACCAAATGGGAAAACTATCAATAATTTTTGACAGCATAATGAAAAAGCAAAGGAGTTATGAAGATGGAAAAGGAAACGATTAAATCTATCAAGCTGAGAGTTGCAGAAGCGTCGCAGGATGATGCATACAAAGGAATAGCAAGAATTGATTATGATACAATGAAATCTCTTAGCTTAAAAAGAGGAGATGTAATACTCGTAAAAGGCGGAAATGAAACTGTTGCAATTGTTGACAGGGCCTATCCTGCAGATGCTGGAGAGGGAATTGTAAGAATTGACGGAATAATAAGAAAAAATGCAAAAACAGGCGTCGGTGAAATGGTTGAGATAAAAAAAGCAGAAATAAAAGAGGCAAAAAAAATATCTATCGCACCTGTGCAAAAAAATATCGTGGTTCATGGAGATCCTGAAATATTTCGAAGAGGGCTTCTTGGAAGAGCAGCTGTTAAAGGAGATATTGTTGTTCTCGGAGGAACACAAAGAAGAAGGGATTTGATGTCAGAAGAAATGGGTGAATTCGGGGATATATTTGGAGATATACTCGGAAGTTTTGGCGCAAATTTCGGAGGTATGGGTTTTGGAGGACTTCAGCAAATAAAGTTTCTTGTTGTGAACACAAATCCAAATGCCCCTATTGTAATTACAGAGAATACAGATATTTCTGTAAGTGCTAAAGCTGTTGAGACAATTGAAGAAAAATTTATTGATGTTACTTATGAAGACATTGGCGGGCTTGGAAATGAGATGAAAAAAATAAGAGAGATGATAGAGCTTCCGCTTAAGCATCCAGAAATATTTGAACGCCTGGGTGTTGAGCCGCCAAAAGGAGTTTTGCTTCACGGGCCTCCTGGAACAGGGAAAACATTACTGGCAAAGGCAGTTGCAAATGAATCAGAGGCGAATTTTATTTTGCTTAATGGGCCTGAAATCATGTCAAAATTTTACGGAGAGAGTGAGAAAAAAGTAAGGGACATATTTAATGAAGCTGAAAAAACAGCGCCCGCAATAATTTTCATAGATGAGATAGATGCAATTGCACCTAAAAGAGAAGATGTGCAGGGAGAGGTTGAAAGAAGAGTTGTTTCTCAATTACTAACAATGATGGACGGATTGAAAACAAGAGGAAAAGTTGTTGTTATAGGAGCAACTAACCGCCCAAATTCTCTTGACCCTGCACTAAGGCGCCCGGGAAGGTTTGATAGAGAGGTTGAAATAAATGTTCCAGACAAAGATGGAAGACTGCAAATTTTAAAAGTTCATACGAGAAACATGCCTCTTACAAAAGATGTTAAACTTGAACAATTAGCTGCTATAACTCATGGATTTGTCGGCGCTGATTTAGCTGCACTTACAAAAGAAGCAGCAATGAGTGTATTAAGGCGGGTTTTTCCTGAACTTGAAATGAAAGAAGACGAGCCAATTCCTGCAGAATCACTTGAAAAATTAAAAGTAACTGAAAAAGATTTTCAGGAAGCTTTAAAAATTGTAAGGCCGAGTGCAATGAGAGAGGTTCTTGTTGAAACTCCAAATATTTCTTGGAAAGACGTTGGAGGACTTGATGGAGTTAAGCAGGAATTAAAAGAGGCAGTTGAATGGCCAATGCAACATCCTGAATCATTCAAAAGATTAGGCATACGCCCTCCAAGAGGAATACTTCTTTATGGGCCTCCTGGAACAGGAAAAACATTATTGGCAAAAGCAGTTGCAAAAGAATCAGAGGCGAATTTTATACAAGTTAAAGGACCTTCACTTTTATCAATGTGGGTTGGAGAAAGTGAAAAAGGAATTAGAAAAATATTTGAAAGAGCAAGGCAGGTTGCGCCTTGCGTGATATTTTTTGATGAAATAGATGCGCTTGCTTCAAAAAGAGGTGCAGACACTGGAACAAAAGTTACTGAAAGAGTTTTGAATCAGCTTCTTGCAGAAATGGACGGGCTTGAAGAACTTAAAGATATAACTGTTGTTGCTGCAACAAATCGTCCTGACATGCTTGATGCTGCACTTTTAAGGCCTGGAAGATTTGACAGAATACTTTTAGTGCCAGGACCTTCAAAAGAAGGGCGCCTTGAAATACTAAAAATACACACAAAAAATATGCCTATCAGTTTAAGCAAAGAACAGGTTAAAGAAATTGAAAACAAGTTTAAAAGTGAAAAAGTAAATATTCTCTCAAAAATGGCTGGAGATGAAACATTTAAACAAGAAGATTTGGATAAACAAAAAGAAAATAAAATTGATTTTAAGGATTTAACAGATAAAGATAAATTACTATACTGGGTAGCAGAATTAACAGACGGCTATGTCGGCGCAGACATTGAAAATTTAGTAAGAGAAGCGGCAATGTTAGTTTTAAGAGAGGATATAAACTCAAAAACAGTTTCAAAAAAATACTTTGAAGAAGCAATGAAAAAAGTCAAGCCATCTGTGACAAAAAGCACAATGGAATTGTACAACAAAATCGAGGAGAATTATCTTCGCTCTGCGAAAGCCGCGCTATCAAACGGGACGAATTATTTAGGGTGATTAAAAACGAAAATAAAAAAGAAGAAAGAAGAAGAAGAAAATTCTATTCCTGCTTTACAGAAATAAGCCAAATATCTGGTTTTATGCATAAATATTTACCAGATACATCAGTTCCATTAACCCAATCATTGTGTCGTCGCATTTCAGTTATATTTAAGATTTGATTACAAGGAATTATACTAGAAATCTGTTCATCATTTGGATAAATAAATTTTACTTGTCCAATCAAACATTTGGAATGATGACTATTACATGCGCTAAATCCATCAATCACGGGACGGGTATTTCCCAACCAGTATTCATTAGTACTATGAGCACGTTTAAATAAATTTTCTGTATAATTTGTCATTATTCTATCCATATCTGCCTTCGTATAAACCTCTGTTTGTGTTGTCGCAACAGAAGTTGGAACTTTTATAATATTCCCAGTTATATTCACTGTTACAAGTGAAGCAACAACAGCAACAATCAAAACAACAGCAATAACTGCCACCCATTCTTTACTTTTCATTTTATCACCTCCTTTCAATCACTATTTTTTATTTTAGTTCAATCTTTCTTTTTTCTTATTGAAAGATTAACAATTTAAGGGGGGGCGTTATAAATATTTCGGTTATGGATTTTTTATTTGCATAACGAAATTACTGGCTCGCCTGCGGGCTCGCTTTAATTAGTGCTCGGCTTCGCCTCGCCTGTTTAATAAAGAAATAGTGCGCGCCTTCGGGCGCGCTTGTTTATTCTGCAAATCTGCTATCCATTCATACATTGGAATTTGTATGCTTCAAATAAAATGATAAATCTTCAATTAAAAGATGTTAAATAGGGGAAAATTATGGGATGTTAGCAAAATAAATATTGTGCTCGCTCATTTCATTCGCCTGTTTTATTTCTCAAATCTGCTAATCTGTTGATACATTGGTTCTTTGAATATTAAATTAAATAATTTTTAAATCAAAAATGAAATAAAAAGATTATGAATAAGGAAAAAGAAAATAAAACTATTTTGATTTCTTTGATTTTCTCGAAAACGCTCTTTTAATTATCCAATCTATTAACAATCCAACCAAATACCAAAATATTAGTGTGATTAAAAGTATTAAAATCAAAGGGATGTTTGCAGGATTAGTAAAGTTTGAAACAAACCAATGCGTTTCAGCTATCCAAGATGGCGGACTTGTAAAAAATAATAAAATATTCTTTTCATCTAATCCAATAAGATTAAACAGCCCAATGAATATATAAACAAGAGGTATCCAAAATTGAAATTTTTTAAAGATGTTCATATTTAAAATCAGCACAGCGCCTTTCCAATAGCGCCTTGCTGGACGATTTTATAACTTAAAATTCCTGACCAAACCGCTGTTTTTTCTGCTCCTTTTGTAACTTCTACATTGAATGAAACAACTTTTTCAGGTGCTTCTTTTGGAATCATCACTGAAGCAATTTTCTTCGGTGTTCTGTCTCCTGGAGAAATCAAAACATCCTGATTATAATCATTAAACCAAGTTTTTAATGTTTCTTTTTTAATGTCACTTGCATCTTCAGCTATCTCAATATTAAACTGGTATTTTTTTGCTTCAGGCGCGCGCACAACACAGTAAACATATCTTGTCTCTCCTGCAACCATTGAAACCGCGTCACCGCTTCCAACACAATCAACTTCTGCGCTTGATGCAGAAAACAAAGTGTTTATCTGGTCTTTAGCTCCTGCTTCTAAATCAGAAGTAAGATTAACTGCTCCGCACATTATTTTTGTTATAAGAATAAACCCCAAAATCAAAAGAAGCAAAGATAGGACAACAATAATTATCATAGTCATTGATAATTCGAGCGCTGCCTTTTTTCTTTGTAGCATCATTTTGTTTTTATTTTCTTTTTAGCTTGAAAAATAGTTTTATTAAAAGATAAACCAAAAGAACGCCTGTAATTATAGACAGCCCATTTATCCAGTCAATACTCCAGATTACATAAAGCCCGTATGCAAAAACAGCAATAAGAAGCACCTTTACAAAAAGCCATGTGTAACTTATGCTGGGAGTTTTTTCTATTTTCCTTGATTTGAATTTATTAACACTTCTTCTGATAGTTTTCTGCGAAACTTGCGCTCTGCGTGATTTTGATTTCTTAGCCATTACAACCTCTTTTGATAATATGCCTAAACAATTCTTGTTTATAAATATTTCTAAGCACAGAAATATTTGTTTTTGGATTTTTAATTTAATATCAAATGAAAATAGGTAAATGAAAAAATGCCTAATAAGGAGAATAAATCCTAATTAAAAGATGTTGAACTTAAGAAAGGAATTAGAGTGTTAGAGAAATTGTATAGCCTCTTAATGTTAAATTGAAAATAAATGGAGCAGGGGTGAATCGAACACCCGACAACATGATCTTCAGTCATGTGCTCTCCCACTGAGCTACTGCTCCATCAAAATTCTAAGAATAAAGAGCTTTTAAGACTTTTTGTTTTAAAAATATAAAAGAAACAGAATAAAAAGAAATAAAATAAAAATCAATTAAGTTATTTCCCGAGCTTATTCCAAAGCCAGGCAAACAACCATCCGCATACATAACCCCCGACAAATGCCATGACAACAAGTATTGATGCATTTATAATGCTAAATGTGGCTACCTGAAATACATTGCCTATAAAATGCATAGGAAATATCCAGTCAAGGTAAGTTTGCGCAAGTCCAATCGCCACAGCAACAGCCCAAATAGCATGCAGAACTGCTGCAAAAATTCCAAGCGCGAGCCCAAGCTTGTTCTTATTTATCATTTTTCACCTCCTAATATTGTTAAGATAAATAAGTATATAAATTTGTCTGAAAAAATTCGCCTAAAGAAACCTTTTTAAAGCTTAAATGAGGAGTATTTTAAGCGAGTTGGATAGCTCACTTCGGAATTCAGCAGTTAAATCTGCAAGTTTCAATTTAAGATGGAAACGAATTCTGAGGAAGGTCCGCACACTATAAAATTCCATCTGCGAAAGCAGGCTGTCGTGAGGCAGGGCACTGTCCTAAAAATTTCTTTGAGAAATTTTGGGACAGATAATTTCCAAAAGGAAATTACTGGTATAGAAACGGGACACTCTTTAATCAATAAAGAGAAACAGCTGGAACGAGCATCCTGGAAAGTGCAACCTCTTTGAAGGGCATAGTATAATGTGAGCACATTTCGTTCGCGCCGAAGGCGCGAGAAATGACAGAATGTGGCCTATTTCTGACTCGCTAATTTTATTAACAACCTATAAGAAGATTTTTAAACTATTTTGATTTATGGATTGTATGAATAAGAAAAAAATATTGGTGATTGTTTCTTTGATGTTTGTTGGTTTGATCAGTTTGGCTTATTTTGTGATTGCCTCACAAGCAGAAGACAAACTATTTATAAAAAAAGGATGGAATTTAATATATGGATTTACTTCCTCTTCATTAGAAGGGCAAAATTTTGAAATAAGCCATATCAAAGCGATTTATGCCTTTATACCCCTAACTCAAGAATATGCAATGGTGTATCCTAAACTCGAAAACGATAAAATTGATTTAATGGGGGATGGTTACCTATCAGACACTTCTCTTTGGGTTTATTCTGATATTGATGCAGAAACAGAATATTGGTTGCAAGAACCAATGCCTCTAACTTATATTGGAGAACATAAATTATACAAGGGATGGAACTTTTTTGGAATTACCCCTGCGTTTATTGGTAAGAGATTAGGAGGAATAAAGGGCGATTGCACTATTGAAAAAGCATATATTTGGGATGCAGGAAATCAACAATGGATAAATCTGCCTCTAACTGAAAAAATGGATGAAAGTGATGAAGAATCAAAGTTTGGTGGAGGGGATAATACAATGGGCTTAATAATCAAAGTCGCAAATGATTGCAGATTAGGTTCAGTTATTATTGATGAAGGAGGTCTTCCCCTATTACCAGAAGAAGAAAATAAAATCATAGGAAGAGAGTGTAATACTACTGAAGATTGTCCTACTCAATTTACTGAGTGGAGTTGTAAAAATGAAACTGCTATTAATAGGTATGGAGAATATTATTCTTGTTATCATTATAATCAAAAAGGAATTTGTGTTTCAAGTCCTGGAGGAATGGAAATAAAGAATTGCCCGGGAGGGTGTTCAAATGGAGTTTGTGTATAAAATGATAAAATCAAAAAAAGGAATGAGTGCGTGGATTTGGATTTTAATAATCCTAATTTTAATCGGAGCAGGAATTGGAGTTTATTTTTTATTGACTGGAAATAGCCTTATTGGAGGTTCAATACCTCAACCTCCGCCATTACCTGATTAAATCTATTCTATAATCTTTTAGAAGTTACTCCACAAAAATTACTTTATCCATTTTTGAGTGATATGCTATATAAACAAAACTATATTCTGAAATATATATCTTAAAGGAGCCAAGTTTAAATAACCCTGCGGGTTTTTCATTGCGGAGGTGATAAAGTGAAAATAAAACTAGTTATTAACAGCAAAAAGGGCTCGGCAACACTTCTGGAAAATCACTTTGACCTTGTAAAAAACCTAATAGAGAAATATCCCAATGCCCTTTGGAGAAAACTCAAAAAAAAGAGCGGGCAAGAAGTGTATGAGCTCGATGTAAGATAATGCTTTTTCTTTTTTCTTTTCTTTATATTTTTATTTTTAAACAATCATAACTTCGCCTAACTTCGCATTTTTAAGATTATATCAATTAAATTAGTTAAATAATCAATAAATGAATTGGTGCCAGATTTGCAAAATCAAAAGACGCGAAGCGCCATTCTTTGTATGCTTCTAATACAATAGATTCATATCTCAACAATCTTTAAAAAACCTTTTTCCATTTAATTTTATGTTCACTAAAAATTCACTGCAGTTTATTCTTGCAGAATCTTTTTTGATTTTTGGCAGTGTGTTTTCAGCTTGCTACGCAGGGTGTGAATCAAAAAGAGAAATAAAATATGAAGATTATTATAGTTTGCCTGAGGGAAATGGGCATTATTCTCAGGATTATGCAGACAGAAAGAATAATATTCTGGTTGGACTGACAGCTTCAGCATTTCTTGGCTTTTCAGCAGCAGCCCTTGAGAAAGCAAGGAGAGAAATAAGAAATATTGAAAAAGAAACTCCAAAGAGTTAATCTCTTTTTTTCAGCACATAAACTTTGTCATTCTTTCTGACAATTTCAGGAACAGATATTGAGACATCCTTGCTGTTCTTGTCTGCAGATTTTGCAGATTTTGCATTTACAAAAATACTTTTTAAAATATACTTTACAACTCCTGTTTTTTCTCCAGTAATTAATATTTCATCTCCAACATCTAATTCTTCTTTTTGTATTTCAATTTCTGCGCATTTTGCCTTTGGAAAAGAATGTTTTATAATTCCTATGAAGTGCTTTTCTTTTTCTGCATTGCTTCCATAAATTCCTGCCCACTCTCCTGCTTTTTTCCCAAGATAATATCCCCCTTGCCAAAAACCCCTGTTAAACACACTTTCTAATTCTTTAATCCATTTTTTTATTTTTTCTTTTGTATAATTTCCAGCATAATAACTTTCAACAGCTTCTTTGTATGCTTTCACAACACTATAAACATAATCAGGGCTTCTTCCTCTGCCCTCTATTTTAAAAACATTTACTCCTGCTTCAATAAATTTGTCAATAGAGCCAATTGTGCACAAATCCTTTGGAGACATTATATAATTATTATCAATTGATAATTCATCTCCTGTTTCTTCATCAGTAACTCTGTATTTTCTTCTGCATGATTGGTAGCACGAGCCACGATTTGCAGAAGAATTATAAAGTGCTAGACTCATATAACATTTTCCTGATATTGAAACACATAATGCTCCATGCACAAAAATCTCAACTTTTACAAGTTTCCCATTTGGCCCTTTAATATTTCGTTTTTTTATTTGCCCACAAATTTTTTTAATTTGTTCAAGTGTCAGTTCGCGCGCAAGAACAATAACATCGGCGAAATTAGAATAAAATTTTACTGCTTCAATATTGGAAATATTTGTCTGCGTTGACATATGTACTTCCACCCCGATTGAACGCGCATATTCAATAACTGCCATATCACAGGCGATTACAGCATTTATTTTATTTTTTTTAACTGCTTGGCATATTTTTTCTATTTCTTTTAAATCTTCATCATACATAACAGTATTAAGTGTCAAATATGTTTTTACATTTTTCTCTCTGCATATTCTTGATATCTTTTCTAAATCATTTAATGCAAAATTAACAGCGCTCCGCGCGCGCATATTTAATTTTCCAATGCCAAAATAAACAGAGTTTGCGCCTGCTTTAATTGCAGCACTTAAACTTTCATAGCTTCCAACAGGGGCCATTATTTCCATCTTTTTATCTTCATTCTTTTTTCTTATTACCATAATAACCTAATTTGCATAAAAAAGGTTATAAAGGTTATTAATGCTCTCCCCTACTCATTTTTTAAGATAGTGTGCTTCATGCAATTATAACTTATTATTGAATCTGAAGTACGCTTGGTTCATTAAATCATAACTGCCCTTTTTAATATTGAATAAAAATGGACATTTGAAAGTATAAAACTTTTAATAAAAAGATGTAAGACTAATTATTAGGAGCATATAAAAATTATCTTTTAAAAGAAGATTAGTTAATTCTACTAAGACATGCTTCAAGTAGGCAATTTTTAGGATGTGGGAAAACCGGTCCGATCATCTGTTTTTTTTCATTATAGTGTCTAAATATTCTTCTTTGTACTTCAGTTTCAATCATCTCTTCTAAAATTCCTCCATAATTTGCAGGCGTTCTGCTTCCTACGCAATAAGTAGGAACGCTTTTAGATAAAAACCCACATAATCTATTTAAACATCTTACTTGTTCTGGATTTACATTTATTCCAGTTAATGCCTGAAAATCTGTTGTACCTTCATATGTCATACAAAAATAATCAGAAGATTATTTAAATACTTTATGATAATCAACTTTTTATTTTTATTCTTTAATCATTCTCCCATTTTTCTTATTTAACCTGTTTTGATTATTGATTTAAAATTGAATATTTCATAAGCAGAAAAATCTACCGAAACCAATTTTGCATTTATTTTGCTAACACCTCATTCCTTCCCCACATTCGACATCTTTTTAATTCATTTTTCTTTTGTTTTTGGTATAAATTAATTGAAGAACCAATGAACAAATTGAGTCAGATTTGAGAAAAATATTAAAACAAGCGCGAAGCGCCAATATAAAAGTGCGAGCGAGTGAAACGAGCGAGCACAATATTTATTTTGCTAACATCCCATAATTTTGCCTTATTCAGCATCTTTTTAATTGAAGTTTTTTATTTTAAACCCAATTTGCTAAATATTTAGATTAAAAATGATAAAGTCCAATGTTAGAATGGGTTAAGGATTTGAAGAACTTGATAAGTGCGCGAAGCGCACCATTTTTTTGCCATCTCCATCACAACAATCTTTTTAACTCTTTATTTTAATTATAAATTATGCGAGACACATTAGAAAAAAATGTCCAAACTGATGAAAGAACAGAAAGAAGAGTTCCAAGTGATGAACTTTGGGATGAAATTATTATCACTTCAACACCTTGTATACAATGCGATAACTGTGGAAGATATCATTATTCAAAAGAAACTCTGCATCAGTCAAAAAAAGGAAGAGCATATCTTGAAGATTTAAAAGAGAAAGAAAAACTTCATCCAGAAAGATTTGTTGAGCATCCCCTCAATGTTATTGTAGGGAAACATGCAGGGGAAATCTTTATTTATGGTGATGATTGTGAAAAGCAGGATAGATTGGCAGAATTTGAAGAAGAACTTAGTGATACAAGAGAGTATTTTTATGGAAATTACCTTATATGCATTAAATCAATTGTAACAGGACTATTCCTAAAAGCAAGAGAATTAGCAGACAAATATATGGATAGGCATTTGAATTCACAAGCATAAAGAAATCGCCTCTCCTAACTCCCCATCTTTTTCTCTGTATAATCTTCCATTTGGCAGGAATTTTGTGTGTATTATCAGATGAATTAAATCCCCGTCACAATTTGCGCTTGCTCTCTCTATTTTTTCTCTGCCTTTTGAGCCATACATAATCACATATTGCTGAGTTTTATTCTCTTGCTCGTGGCTATACTTTCTTTTCATAAATTTACTTTCAGAAAAATACTTTAAATAGTTTATTGCAGTTCTTTTCTGTAATATTTATAGAAATCAAGCATAAACTTCTACTTCGGCTTCTGCACCTTTTATAAGATTAAAGTCTAATTTTACTAATTGTTTAACTGCAGGATTCTTTGTATTTAATTTGTATAAATCTGATTTGCCAACTCTCCTTGTTTTTACAACAATTTTATTGCTTTTAAGTTTATCCCAGAATGTTTGAAGGGTTGAATAGCTTACTCCGGAATTTTTTGCTATTTCAGTTAGCGGGTAATCAAATAACTGAAAAGTTATAAGAAAATCTAAAACTTTTATTATTGGATTATTTCCAAAAACTTCTATTAATGTTGTTTCGTTTTCCATTTTATATTCTTCTATACTTTCATGACTATTAGTGTCTATTAGTATAATCTAATCCCAAGTTGGATTTATAAATGTTTCTATTTTTGTTTTTATATTGCAATATTAGAAATATTTAAATATGCGCAATCTCTTAAATTATATGGAATTTGAGGATAATGAAAAAATAAGAGCAACATTGCTTTATCATTTAAGAAGAAAAAGGGTGATTGGAGCAAAGCATACACCTTTTGATACATTAAAAATGGGTTTTCCTAATTATCTTGGAAAAGAAGTGGTTGATGTAGCAAAAGAACTTATTAAAAAGGGATTTATAATCACAAAACCAGCCCCTTATGGGTTGCAGGTTTCATTGAATAAGGAAAGATTAAAAGAAATAGAAGAAATTATTAAGAATATTTTGGGTTATGAATTTTAATCTTCTTTCTATATTCCCAATATAATTTATTTAATCTTCTTGTTCTCTCTTTAATTACTTCGCTTGAAAGCTGTTTTAACTTAGAGGCAGGAGTTTTCGGGCGCGAGGAAAAGGCGCTTATATTAAGCACTTCTGGTTTTACTTTCTTTATCAGTTTTAATGTCTGTTCAAAATCTTCTTCTTTTTCAGTTGGATAGCCGACAATTATGTCAGTTGCAATTGTGCTGTCAGGAAATTTTTTCCTTGGGAATTTCTTTCTGAATTCTTCTGCAATTTTTTCAAATTCTTTCACAGAGTGCATTCTTTTCATATTTTCCAGTACTTTTTCACTTCCTGACTGAACAGGAATATGCAAGAATTTTATTATCCTTCTGTTTTTAATCACTTCAAAAAGCTCTTTTTTTATTTTTCTTAAGTGCCATGGATTCATCATTCCAATTCTTATTTTATAATTGCCTTTAACAGAAATAAGTTCTTTTAATAATTCCGGCAGGTTTGTTCCAATATCAAATCCATAGCAACCATTATCTTGTGAGGTTAAATAGATTATTTTGCATCTCTCTGCAACTGCTTTTTCAAAAGCTCTTTTTATATCTCTAATTCCGTAGCTTTTCAAAGCGCCCTTTGCGATTTTTGTCGCGCAAAATGTGCAGGCATTTAAGCATCCCTGTGAAATTTGAATTATTGCAGTATCTTTTTTATTTCTTACAATCGGAAGATTAATTTTATTCTTATTATTCAAAAAGTTTTTTACATAAACATTCTTCCCAAATTTCTTTATATCGATTGTTTTAGTAAGGCATCCAGTTGCAATTATTTTTTTATCTTTGTGTTTTCTGATATAATCTATTATTTTTGATTGCGTCTTGTTTTTAACAGAACATGAATTAAGGATTATATAATCCGCATCTTCTTCATTTTCAGCAAGTTCATACCCATTTTTAGCAAGAATTCCAGAAATTATTTCAGAATCATTTACATTTGCCTGGCATCCGTAGGTTTTTATGAAGATTTTCATAGATAATGCATTAAATTTCCATATAAATAATTAACTGAGAATGGCGCTTCGCGCCTTTTATTTTGCAAATCCATCATCCATTTACAAATTGGAATTTAAATAAAATAAAAAACACCAATAAACTTAAAGTAAGGCAAAGGAATATTAGTTATTTGGATTTTTTATTAGGTGAATGAAAATTATAGGATAATAAAACTTCAATTGAAAAGATAATAAATAAATTTATCCACGAAAAACTAAAGACGAGGAGAGCAAAAATTATGGTGTGTGGCTATTAGTAACTGCTGGCTGAACACGTCGCCGAAGCTTCGTGCTTACACCACAGTTCTATCAACGCAGTCTTCTTCTGCGGCCTATGTTGTCTCGTTTTGCGGATGGCTTCGTGCTTAGATGCTTTCAGCACTTATCCACGCAGTGCGTAGCTGCTCAGCTTCCCACATGAGAACTGATACACCAGAGGCACCCAAGTACCGTTCCTCTCGTACTAGATACTCGTTCCACTCAAACAACCACACGTCTAGTAGATATCATACAAACTGTCTCACGTACAAATTCCAATCTTTCGAAATGGTGTGGACTATACCATCATCCTAAAAATTAAGAGTTTTATAATCCTATTTTTATCTTTAGGAGATCAGCGTCTTAGCTGCTGTCTTATAATAAGCAACTCCTGCGCAAAAGCGCAAAGTCTCTACGGGGATAAATAATTTTTTATTTAATTCAAAAATCAAGAAATATTTAATAAAATTCTTGAACTATTAATTTAATTATCATCTTCCCTCGGTATTGCCATGCTTTCTTTGTATTTAACCCTTTGTTTTAATCAAACAAAGACAAAAAAGTTTAGGTTTCACCGATATGAGCTGATTTTATTTTTCATCAAATTACTCTGATGCAACGCCGTGTAAATTTCGTGCTCTGATTTTATTTAATCTCATTAACTGGAAATGTTGACGTTCTTAACCCAGCTAACGATCCCTTTTAATGCGTGAACTCCGACACCCTTGGTGGCTTATGCACCACCAGGTTAGGAAGAGCCGACAGCGATG
>JAGVXO010000015.1:0-13584 GCA_018303755.1 Candidatus Pacearchaeota archaeon | reverse complement strand
CGGGCGCGACAAGCCTGTTATCCTTGGGGTAACTTTTCTGTCACATTCGGAACCTATCAAAAGTTCTCGAATGGTCGCTAGAACCGGATTTCTCCTCTGCATTTTTTGCTTTTCAAAATACAGTTAGATAAGCTTTTGCTCTTGCACTCAACCCTAGATTTCCGCCCTAGGTGAGCTTATCTTTGTGCCCTATAGATATATTTTCTACAGGGTGCCGCCCCAGCCAAACTGCCCACAAGCTGCTGTCCTCGTATAGAGTAAGCAATTCTTTGAGTAATAAGTGGTATTACACTTTTGCTCCACTGCCACCGAAATGACAGCTTCGACGCTCCCACTTATCCTATGTATCACTCAAAAAACTGCAACAACATGCTGCAGTAAAGTTCCACAAGGTCTTAGCTTCCCACTAGATGTCACCGGCATTTTCACCGGTCAGTGATTTCAGAAGGTTCTGGTTAGGGACAGCGACTACCACGTTAAATCATTCATGCACGTCGCCATTCAGACGACAGGGCATTGCGCTACCTTAAGCAAGTTTGTTACTTTCATTCTCAAAAGAGAATTACTAACCATAATTTATAATTATGGCGAATATACATTTCTGGATATTTCATTATGTTTCCATAATGTTCGGACTATATCATCCAAAAGACACCAAAGGTTTCTTTTGTAAACTTCCTTTCACAAGCAAAGTTTATTTTGTAAACTTCCTTAAAAGATTATTTTAAACTTCTTTTTAAAAAGTTTATTTTATTTTCTTAAAAAGTTATTTAGAAACTTGTTTTGGTTTGCAATTAGTTTTAAGTCTTAGGGTTTTTCCTGCGGATTGTCCTTATTGTTTAGATTTTTACTATCGATAAACTTAATTTATTGATGAGTACTAAACACTTAGCAGGATTTTCCCGCATACAGCCAAATTTTATTGCCCCCTAAATTGAGGGTCATAGTTACCCCCGCCGTTTGGTGGGCATTAGCCCGGTTGAAACCGGGTTTCAGACACCACTACTGGACAGGTCTCACCGAGTATATACATCCTTTCGGATTTGCACTCGGCTATGTTTTTGGTAAACAGTCGGGCAGTCCTTGTTACTGTGATCTACAAATGCCTTCTACATATCAAAGACATACATAGACACCCTTTATACCGAAGATACAGGGCTAGTATGCCGAATTCCCTTAACCAGTTTATCCCTTTCAGGTCTTAGCCTTCTCAGCTAGAGCACCTGTGTTGGTTCTTGGTACAGCTAACTTGTTTTTATCTGCATAACTTTTCACTGGCTCCGGGAATCAACAATTCTCGTTAATGCATTCATCTGCATCTCAGCATTACGCTAAACAGATTTCTGCATTAAATTCCCTTTAGGAAACTCGCTTATCCAGAAGCAATTATGCAGCATAACAAAACAAGCCAGTTCAGGAATATTAACCTGATTTCCATCGAAGTGCTCAGTTAAGGCACCACTTAGGAACTGACTAACCCTTGGCTAAAAATTAGTGCCAAGGAAACCGTGCTCTTACGACCTTTTCTATTCTCAAGAAAATTTGATCCTACTCCAGCCAGGATTTTCATTGCTTTTCGCTCCACTCCGCCTCTCGGCAAAGCTTCTAAGCAAAAAGCACGCCAGCTTACCAGAACACTCATCCGAGTGCCTCCACAGTATCGGCAGTATGCTTAGCCCCGTCCATTTTCCTCGCTTAGAATCTCGATAGGTGAGCTGTTACGCTTTCTTTAAAGGATGGCTGCTTCTGAGCCTACCTCCCTAGCGTCTTAGATTTCAAACAGAGTTTGATACACTTAGCATACATTTTGGGGCCTTAACTATGGTCTCCCTTGTTCAGGTCTCGGAACAGGACCTTACGCCCTGCCCCCGTTTGCTATCCTATGCAGTATGCAAATTCTGAGTTGGAAAAAATTTCGTAACAATTAAGTCCTGCAAATTTTATCCGTACTTTACCTCGCATACAAGCAAGATAGCGCTATACTAAGGCATATTTCAACTGGAACCAGCCATCGCCAGATTAGAGTGGCTTTTCACCCCTAATCACAGGTCATCCAAGTGCATGTACACAACACTAGTTCAGGCCTCCATCTCTATTTCTAGAAACTTCGCCTTGCCCATGAATAGATCATCTGGCTTCGGGTCTGTCCCCTGTGACTCGCGCTCTTTCGAACTCGCTTTCGCTATGGCTTCCAAATGTTAACCTTGCCACAAAAAACAACTCCCTGGCCCATTTTTCGAAACGTACGTTACAACCGCGTTTAAAAACACACGCTGTAACAAGCTGTTACTGTTAGATTTCAAGTCTTTTAACTCTCTATTAAGAGTACTTTTCAGCTTTCCCTCGCGGTACTAGTTCTCTATCGGACTTAAGTTAATGTTTAGGGTTAGCAGTTAATCCTGCTATATTCACGCCTTCAATCCAGAAGACGCTACTCTATCAAGAAACTTCATATGCTTTTATCTACGAGACTATCACTCTCTATGGTGCTTCTTTCCAGAAAACTTTGATAATTGCACTTAGAAATTTATCTTACCACATCTCTATCCATTTTTCAACAGAAGATTCAGTTTGCCCTCTGCCCTTTTCACTCGCTGTTACTAAGGGCATCACTTTTGTTTTCTTTTCCTACCGGTACTAAGATGTTTCAATTCCCGGTGTATGCTTTCCTCTCGGAATTATAAATAATGTTGTCACATTAGGATATTCTGGGCTCAAAGCTCGCATGCAGCTCCCCCAGACTTTTCGCAGCTTGCCACGTCCTTCATCGCAACTTAAGCCAAGCTATCTGTCTAACAGCTTAGTAGGACCACAATTTCATGCTCTCCTCGTCTCATTAATTAAACATTAGTTGTTTAATCTCAACTCCCTCCATTTCTCAAAGAAATGAAGTTCATCATCGCGATTTCTCGCTAATAGCAAAAATAATCAGAATTTATTCAGCGCATAATTTCATCTAAATTTATAACGCTGAATGAATGTCTACTGATTACCATTTGCTAATATACTGAGTTTAGAGGGCGGGGGTTTTTAAATGTTTTCGTGCGCGCCCGAAGGGCGCGCCTGTTAATTTATTCTTCAAATCCTACATCTGTTCATACATTAGTTCTTCCATATAATTTAATTGATATTAAAATAAAAAAGAAAAATCTTCAATGAAAAAAATATTAAATAAGAAAAAGTTATGGTCTGTTAGCAAAATAAATCTTGTGCTCGCTCCGCTCTCTTATTTGGATTATTTCTCAAATTCTTAATCCGTTTGTACATTAAGTTTTAGATGCTTTAATCTATATTAAAAAGAAAAAAGGATATCAAATTGGATTACTTTCTTTTTTGTTCAGCAAGATATCTCTTAAAATCTTCCTCTTCTTTTTTACGAGCACTAACAACTACCTGGCCAATATCCCTTAAAGCAATTCCTTCCCTCAGACTATCCTCAAGGATAGAAGAATTAATTCTATTGAGCATGTTAGCTAAGTCTAATAAACCTTTTAACCCATCACTATTCACCCTTGATAAATCTTCCAATATTCCCCTTTGGATTATATACCTATTCCATTCTCCATTCCTATCTTTTATCCATAATTCATGATCTTCTCCACTAATAACCACGTTTTCTTTTCCTGGCTCTGGGCTATGAAGATAAGTTACTCTTATTCTATCTGTTTCATATAAAACATCCTTACCCATAAGAATAATTGCTTTATTCTTTTTTAAAGATTATTATACTATGAATTCTAAAATAGGGTTATATTCTCTATCTATACTTTAAATGTTTTCGTTGCGCTTGACACCAACGGGAAAATTTATTTTTTATTTGGCGCTGTGCGCTCCCTTTTATTTTTTTGCAAATTCTTCCTCTGTTTAGACATTGGCTGCTTAATTGCTTTAATTTATATTAATAATAAAGAATAAAATGTTAAATGAAATGATGTTGAACTTGGGAAAGTTATGGGATGTTAAAATAAAATAATCAACGTTCGGCTTCACCTCGCCTATTAGACTTATTTTCAAATTTCTTACCCATTTGCACATCAGTTATTCGGATATTTTAATTTACCTCAATCATCTAATTTTTATATAATAAATCAAACTGCCACAATATTTTTAAATAAAAAATATTGGATTAACAGATGAATTATATGCCTTATCAAACAGATGCAACAATTGAATAAATTTCCCTCTGAAACTCCTGTATTTGAAGTTGGATAAATCCAATTTATATTTATATTCGCAGCAGATACAAAAACTGCTGACAGAACAAATATCAAAATTAGGAAATAATCTTTACGCATTTTTGCCTCTTTTTTTCAGATATTCTAAAATCATTTTTTCAATAAGCTGAGATGAATTTATGCACTCTTTTTCAACATGCTTTTTCCATTTCTCAAGAAGCTTTTCATCAATAGTTATGCTTAACACTCTTTTTGCCATATTATTTATATTATTAATAATAAGAATATTATTTAAAGGTTTTGGCGCGTCCTGCGGGACGCGCTTAATAATTTGGCTCGCTGAGCCCACTTTTAATTTATTATTTAAATTGACTAACCGTCGGCATATGTATTCTTATTATTTTTTAAAGATATTGAATTAAATCCAACCAATATTTTATAACTAAAAGTTTATAAATGGTGATATATTGGCTACCTAATTTTTAAGGTTAAAAATAAAATGACAGAAGGATTAACAATAGCATATACCTGCAATATTCGCCCTAAAGAAACAGAAGAAGATGCAAGATATGGCGAATGGGAAAGTGAAGAAACAATAAACGCTGTAACAAAATCATTTGAAAAAACTGGCAACAGGGTTATTTTGCTTGATGCTGACAAAGATATCTACCATAAACTATTAAGACATTCAAGAGAGATAGATATTGTGTTTAACAATGCAGAGGGATTTAAAGAAGCACAATTAAGAGAAGCAAGAGTTCCTTTTTTCTGCGATGATTTGGGAATTCCATACTCTGGCTCAGGAGCGCAGGCATTAATAAATACTATGGATAAGGCAACTGCCAAAGAAATTTTAAAAAATTATGGAATTCGCACACCATTATTCGTAGTTCTTGATAAATTCACAGCAAGATTAGAAAGAGATTTGGCATACCCCCTAATGGTAAAGCCAGTCAGTGAAGGAACAAGCATTGGAATAACTCAAAAATCAAAAGTCTATGATTCATCAGAACTTGAAAAAGCAGTCAGAGCAATAATAAGAGAGTACCAGCAGCCAGCATTAGTTGAAGAATTTGTCGGTGGAAATGAATATACTGTTGGGAATATTGGGAACAGAATAATGCCTATTCTTAAAATACCCTTTAACAAAATTCCAGGAAAACCTGTGTTAAGAGACCCCCATATTAAAGATATAGAAAACCCCTACATAGAAGTAATGAGATATGGTGAAGAGGGTTATCGCGATTTAGCCATGCAGACAGAGATAGCATTTGAAGCTTTAGGATGTGATGATTACTGCAGAATGGACTGGAGAAAAGGAAAGGATGGACATTTTTATTTCTTGGAAGCAAATCCTCTTCCAGGGATTCATCCTACAGAAGCAGATCTTACAAATATGGCCAGACATGCAGGAATAAAACACGATGAAATGATAAACTGGATTTTATGGGAAGCAATAAAAAGAAATAGGGCAGATAAAAAATATCAAGAGAGGTTCACAGAAGAAAAAATTAGAGGAATAGGAGATTATGTTCATGCAGCCAAGAGCAAATTAAGACTCTATGAACAAGAATCTAAAGAAAATGGCGAATACCGGCTTGTAAAAGCTGAAGAAAAAAACGGAAAAGAAAAATGATTCTATAAAATGGACATTAAAACAAGGCAGGTTATACGAGAAGATAAAGAAATAATTCTTGATATTTTGCGTGATGAAATAGGCAGGCAGTATGCTGAAGAAATTAATTGGGAGATTGATGATGTGATTTATAAAAGAAGAAATGCCCGCGGAATTGTAATGATTAATCCAGAAATAATTGGATATGCCAGTTGGAGAAAAAGAGTTGAATCAATATGTTTAGAAACTATTGGAATTAGAAGAGAATTGCGAGGCGGGGGTTTTGGAAGTGAATTGCTAAAAAAAGCAATAGAGTTTGCAAAAGTAGATTTCCCAAATGCTCAAATGATAAACTTAGTTACTGACGCTGATGCAAGAAGAAATATTTCTTTCTATGCTAAAAATGGCTTTGAGGCATCCGGAATTGTAAATGATGAGTTTATCTATGGAACTCCTCAAATTCACATGTCCCTGAAAATATAAAATGGTAAAAAAAATGCATGGGTGCGGAAATAGTTTTTTAATTGTTGATGAATATGATAAAAAAATTACTGCAAACAAAAAAAAATATGCAATTGAACATGCAGACAGAGAACAAGTTGATGGAGTGCTCTTTGTTGGAAAATCTTCTGAGAGAAGCAGAGAGGTAAAAATGGAAATATTTGACAGAGATGGAACAGAAGAAAATATGTGTGGAAATGGATTAAGATGCATTGCAAGATATTCCTATGACTGCGGATATATTGGAGAAAGAGGAAAGATTGTTGCAAGAGACGGAATAAAAAATGTTGAAATTAACGAAGGATTAATTAAAGTGTATATGGGAAAACCAAGAGAATTTAGGGATTTAGGAAATGATTGGTATTTTGTATTCACAGGAATTCCTCATTTAGTATTAATCCAAAAAAAACTTGATTTGGCAAATGCGAAAAAAGAGGGAAGAAGATTAAGATATGACAAAGGTTTATGTGGGCTAGTAAAACATCCTGAAGGCGTTTGTGTTAATTTTGTAAAACGGAATTCAGATGATAAATCAATAGACATCTTAACTTATGAAACTGGGGTAGAAGATGTGACTTCTGCATGCGGCACTGGCTCTACAGCTTCTGCTTATGTTTCACATATAGCGAATAGAATGAAATTTCCAATTCAAGTAAAGAATATTGGAGGCAATTTGACAATTGACTCAGAAGAAGGAGAACTTACAATGACTGGCCCTGCAGAATACTTATAAATTATGATTAATTAATTAGTCTATGAAATACTACTCAGATTCTTACCTAATTAAAAATATAAAAGAAAAAGATAATGGCGAAAAGTTAGTAGATGTAAAAAAGAAAGTTAGGAAGATTATTGTTAAAAAACATAATGTTATAAAAGCCAATAGAGGAAAAATCTTTGTCAGAGAAGGTGTTGCGAGAAAACTCAATAGTGTCATAAATCATCTGCCGAAAGGATATAAACTTGTGATTTATGACGGATATAGAAATAAAAAGACTCAAGAGAGATATTTTTTAAGTTATTTAAAAAAATTAAAAAAAGAAAATCCAAAATTAAATGAAGAAAGTTTAAGAAAAGAGGCAGTAAAATATGTTGCAGATCCAGAAAGTTTCTCTCCTCATTTAACAGGAGGAGCTGTTGATGTTTCGCTATTAGAAAAAGGCAGACCTATTTTGATGGGAGGCTTTATTGAGAATAAAGATAAAAAAGTTACACAAAAAATTAAAGATAATAGGAATATGCTTGCAAAAATTATGTCTAAAGCAGGATTTGTAAATTATCCCTTTGAATGGTGGCACTGGTCATATGGAGACAGATATTGGGCTGCAGAAAATAAAAGAAAAACAAGTTTAAAGAGATTAGGTAGGCAATTACTCATTCTTTCTATTTAGGAAAACAGAGCAAGCATAATAAATTGCAGTTGCCTCAACAGTGCAAAATCCCTTTACTCCGAGATATTCTTTATTCAATCTTCCTCCAAGATATGCCTCTGTTGCGCCAAGAGTGATGCCTGTAACCATTATTGAGCTTCTTCCATTGTCAGTACTGACAATGATGTCTTTTAACTTGTTTGTCAATGGTTTTAAGTGATTCATTTTACAATGCATCCAGATATTCTTTTATAACGCCAACATCTCTTCCATTAACAGCTCCGTCTCCATTCAAATCTGTCAAAGCTCTCCACCAAGGATGATATTCTCCAGTGAGTTGCCTGTTGGCTAAATAAACATCTTTTCTTGTAACATAGCCGTCATCATTTATATCCATAGGATTGCCTAAAGGATTTAATCTTAAAGGCATTTGCGCATAAATATTTCCTGTGCTTGTGTTAATTGTCTTGTTTCTTATTATCCCTCTTTCTGTCATCCATAAGCGTTTAGTTATATCAGGCAACCAAGGTTGCTCCATATAAGACTTAGAAACATCTTCATTAACAACATAATCAACCCAATGATTTTGATTGAAGAATTGGTCGCTTGTTGACGCATTTCTTACAACATAATCTACATTAATAAAAGCATTGTTTCCTGCCTGACTTAATAAACCCGCATTAACTGGAACAAAAGCATAATTCCATATTCCAGTTGTTAAATAATTAAACTCATTATTAGTTATTGTAGCCCCATAATTAGTTTTTTCATCTCTTGCTTTGAAAGATGGAGAATATCCTAATCCCTGAATGAATATTGCTGAACGTCGAGTATTTCCAGTTCCTCCGTGAGCATTATAGAATACATTTCCATTAAGAGTAACATTTGGAGAGTAGACTGTTAGATTAACTGATGCTTTATCTGTTAATAAACATCCTCTTAAATCTCCAACAGAAGAACAGTAGGTTACAAATCCATCTAATTCTTTGTGGATGATATTTGAATATGTAGTTACACCTTCACTTGTTAAATTTCTTATGAACAAAGAACCATTTCCTACAACCGATGCGTTTAAAGTTGTATTTTCATACCCATTTCCTTCAACTACCGTTTCACTACGAACTATTACTTCTTCTGGTTCTTGAAAAGTTCCATTCCCAATATTAACGCGTGAACGCGTTATATAGCAATTTGCAACTTCAACTGCTCTTCTAAATGTTCCAACAGCAAGTTCTCTTTGTAATCCATTATAAACATCATTGCCATTTGCCTCAAGATAAATAGTTCTATGAGTTGTAATTGCTTTTACAGCATCTTCTAAATATCTTTTAGGTTTGCTTAATATCCCAACATCAAAATATCTTTCTCCAGTGCAGTCAAGTTGTTCTTCATTCTCATCAGTCATAACTTGTTCAGTTACATTTGGAGTTGTATCTTGAGGAGTTAAACTATTAGGACATCCTAAACTTCCAAGTCCTATTAATGCCCCTGCGATTATGTTTTTTAGTTTTTTCATTTCTTTCTTGTTTAATATACTTTTTCCAACCATAAAAATCCTTAAAAACCTTTGCATTCAATAAAACTTGTGGATGTAGAAACTGAAATTGCAGATGAAATTAAAGAAAGAATTAAAACTGCTGATGAGCTTGAGAAAATTTCCAAAAGATTAAGAGATGAAAACAAAATAATTGTAACCACAAACGGCAGTTTTGATTTGTTTCATAAAGCACATGCGAAATTATTTGCAAAAGCAAAAGATTTAGGAGATTATCTAATTGTTTTAGTTAACAGCGATAAATCTGTAAGGGATAATAAAGGCGATAAAAGACCAATTATTTTAGAAGATGACAGGGCATATCTTGTTGCAGCGCTAAGAAGTGTTGATTATGTTACGATTTTTGATGAGCGAACACCCCTTAGTTTATTAAAAATAATAAAACCAATTTTCATGCAAAAGGCGGGAGTTATATTGAAGAGCGCATTGCAGAAGAAAGAAAACTTGTTGAATCATGGGGAGGAGAATTTCGCGCTTTTCCATTAGAAGCGGGATGCTCAACAACACGCATAATTGACATAATTGTTCAGAGATATAGTTGATGAATGGCGCTGCGCGTGCCAATATTTTTGCTAACATTCCATAACTTTCCCACATTCATTATCTTCTCAATAGATTTGTTTTTTTGATTTTAATTATATAATTCCAATATGCAAATAGTTATCAGATTTGCAAAATGATGAACAGGCGAAGGAAATGAGCCACTAATTGCATTTAAGACGAGCGAGGCGAAGCCGAGCGAGCATATTATAAAAAATAAATTAATTATCCAAAAATTGGCCTGCCGGCTGATAAAAATTTAATCATAAACTCTTGGTCTTTTATCAATTTTGGTTATTAAAATTAATCTGTCCTTATCATTTAGAAGATATAAAGCCCTATAATCTCCAACTCTATATCTAAATAACTTTTCTCCATTTACTCTTCCAATAAATTTAACACCGCTTGGAACAGGATTATTTTCTAAATTCTTTAATCTCTTCTCTATCCTTTCTCTTGTGAGATTATCTAATTTATTTAAGAAACTCTGTGCTCGTTGAGAAAGCACTATTTCATGCATTATAGCCTCTTTATTTTCCCTTTGCTAAGGTCTTCTTTAGCTTCTGCTATTGATTCTAAATCTTCTTGAGTTAGAGTTATATCTTCTATATGTTCTTTTATATAGTCCAATTCTTTTTTTAATATTTCTAATTTATTTAAAATAAGTATTTCGTTTTCCATATTGGCATTTATAGATTAAACTTTAAATAGTTAATGATGGACCTGCCGGGAATCGAACCCAGACCCCATCCTTGCAAAGGACGAATTCTACCATTAGACTACAGGCCCACATATAAATAATAAAGAGCGTGGTTTTAAAATCTTTGGATTAAGAAAAATGTGTCAGGCAATCATATTTTTAATTGATTATATCCACTCGGTTTCGCACCGCCTTATTATATTAGTATGCCTTCGGCACAATTATTTAATTCTGCAAATCTCTAACCCCTTATATATTTATTCTTTGGATTTTTTAATTGATACTTAAAATAAAACTCCAATTAAATGGTATGAAATAAGAAAAGATAATGGTGTGTTAGAAGAATTAATTATTCCCCTCGTTGGTTTATTTTACCAAATTTAATTACTTTAAACTCACAGAGAAAAAATCTTTTTCACTAAAATACAAAGGAGTGTAAGGATTATATTGTATTGGGCCTTTTACTTTCATTGCAAGCGCCCTTACAAGTGTATTGACAACCTCTTCTTCAATTGGAACAAAAGCATAAGAATTCTCTTTTGAAAATTTCTCTCTTTCTTCTTTTCTTGGAGAAGCCAAAACACTATTAATCACAGGATGAATATCCACCATCATTGCTTCTTCAAAATTCAACCTTTGCATTAGTTTTGCAAATACAGATTGCGGACAATGAGTTGTCCAGGCATATCCAAAATAGTCATTATCTCTGCTTGTCACAAGATAACTCACAAGAACCTCGTCATTAAAACTTATCCACATTCTCGGATATGCCCCTCTTTCCTGCACTTCACCATTATGCAGAAGCAGAACTTCATTCTGTCTCATCAGTCTAATCCTTTCTCTATCGGGCATTTCTTCAAATAGTCCTAATCTAAATCTCCCATCATCATAAAAAGCAACTGAAGCCAAGCCACTTATTGGTTCATCAATTGTTTCACCATCAATAATTAACCCTGCCCTTCTTGAATTTCCATTTACCTGTCTTATTGTATCTTGATTCCAGAAAGTTCCATTAAATAATCCGATTAATGTATCTCTTTCTTCTGGGAGTATTTTTGTATATCTTTCTTTTACTTCAACTCCTTTTCTTGGAGAACATTTTGCACTTTCCTGATCTCCATTTTCATGAATAAGCAGATAACTTCCTGGATGAAATCCCAATTCAAATTCTGAGGCAGGAAATAAAGCAAGATGAACTTTTGACCTTTCAGAAACAAAAGATTTTTCTTCTTCTGTGTATGATTTTTTAATTCCTTTATCATGATAATATTTAAGCAATTCATCAACCCATTCATTAAGAGGAATATCAAGATCCTTTAAGTGATATTCTGCTCTAAAATAATTTCTGTCTCCTATTGGAACAGGAGTCCATCCATTTGAATCAGCACTATCACATTTTTCTGAGCCAGATTTTATTGGAATATCATGTCCAGTTAATTGCTGATAATCAAATTTCCAATTTGCTATAGGATATCCCATTTGAGGCAGATAATACTTTGAACCAAAAACCCAATAAGCTTTGCTTTTTACAAATCCGGGAGACTCTCTTTTATCTAAAACTATCTGGTCTTCCAGCCTTTGTATAAAAGTAGATTCAGGTTTTTGCTCCTGCGCACTTGCTTTTTGGGCAAAGGGAAAAATCATACTTCCTGCAACTAATAATCCTGCTAACCCTCTGGCTAATTTGCTTTTCATTCTTTTTTTGATTATAATCTCTTTTTAAAGATTATTATAATGTTTTTCAGGGGAAAATATAATGGATAAGAAAAAACTATCTGCTGTATCTTTTAATTTCTTTTTCAATTGCACCAAGTTGAGAAGCATTACTTGCCCTCAACAAACTATACAACTCGTGCGGCAAATCTAACGACTCTCTCAATACTCTATCATAATTGCTTAATGCTTTTCGTGCTTTATTCAGAGAATCCAGCCTAATTTTTCTTCTGCTTTCATTTGTTTTTAATACATTTCCCAATATGCTTTCAGAAATTGTTTCTAATGTTTTGCGCAGTATGTCCATAAAAATACCTGATTGCTAAATTTATAAGTGTTTATGTTGTAAAAAATAGTCATTATTATTCAATTAAAACCCATTCCCAACTGCCAAGTACCAAAATCCCATAAAAGTTGTCCAGATAATTATTAAACTGATAATAAAATTAAAAATAATAAGAAATATATTTGACCAAAATTTTTGTTCGCTTTTGTCAAACTTATTTATTAAGAATATGTCGAAAATCATTAATCCTATAAAAATAACTAACATAGATAGAATAACAAATTCATCTCCATCACCCATTGGTTTTCCAGAATATAGGTTATTAAAGTAAGTATAAACCACTAATAAACAAATTATAATATTTATCCCTATTATAATTAAAAGGACAATAATTAAAACCCATTTTGGAAATTTACTATTCTTAGTATAATCAGTAAAAGCAATGTAACAAACTAAACCCACAAATATGAAAATAAATAAAAACAAGCCAATTATTAATTCATACCTTTTATCATTACCTAATTTTTTATTCTCTTTAAATTATCTTATGAGTGTATGCGAACAGCACTTATTTTATTTATTTTATAATCTTTTTAATTTTTATTTTAGATTATAAAAATATAGGAGGTGATCCATCTGCAGGTTCCCCTACAGATACCTTGTGTCGACTTAACCTACCTTGTCTTACAAAGTTTCGTCTCTAATGAGCCTCAACAATGCAAAACTCGGTTGGTTTGACGGGCAGTGTGTGCAAGGGGCAGGGACTTATTCACCGTTCTTTGCTAAAGGACGATTACTACGGATTCCGGCGTCACGAAGCTGGGTTTCAAGCTTCGATCTGAACTAAGCTGGATATTAGGGATTGGCTCCTCTTTTCAGAGTTGCGTCCCTCTGAATGCAGCATTGCCGCGCGCGTGTAGCCCAGGGGATTCGGGCAGTACTCACCTAACGTAGCCCACGCCTTCCTCCTGGTTACCCAGGCAGTCTGTATACATTTCTCCAATTCAGGGTAAGTATACATGTGGGTCTCGCCTGTTACCTGATTTAACAGGTCATCTCACGACACAGGCTGACGTCGGCCATGCAACTCCTCTCAGCGTGTCAGGTAAGCCCTTCAGACTGACCTTCA
>JAGVXO010000026.1 GCA_018303755.1 Candidatus Pacearchaeota archaeon | reverse complement strand
TTTTTTAGCAGGAAAATATGCAGGCAACTGGGAACATGTACAGAGATTTGGAGCAGGATAATTTTCTACCACAATAATCTATATAAATAAAATTTAAAACTTATTTTTATGGCAAGCGAAACATGGCAGTGCAGAGCATGCGATTCTGGAGAAGTTTTTCAGTTTCTTGATTTAAAAGAAATGCCAGTCACAAATAGGTATCCTACAAAAGAAGATGTTGAAGCATTTCATAGAGGAGAAAAAAAAGAACACAAATATCCTTTGAGAGTTGGAATGTGTGGAAATTGCAGCATGGTTCAACTTTCTGATTTTGTGCCATATGCAGAATACATTGTTCCTGATGAAACTGGAAGAACAAATTATGCCTTTTTCTCCTCGCAATCAACAACCATGCAGGCACATTTTGCACAATTTGCAGAAACAATAAAAAGGCGTTTTTTAAATAAAGGGGAGGGAGTTGCAGAAATAGGAGGAAATGATGGAATAATGCTCAGGGCATTTGACAGAAGCAAGTATCGCGTGCTTAATATTGAACCATCTTCAAATGTTGCTGAAATTTCAAGAAGCAAGGGAATTGAAACAATTGAATCTCTTTTTACACCTAAACTTGCAATGGAACTTTTGCATAGTCATGGAGAATTCAAAGTTGTTTCATGCGCAAATGTTCTTTTGAATATTCATGACATAAATGGAGTTTTTGAAGGTGCAAGAATAATGCTTTCTAACAATGGAGTTTTTATAACACAAGATCCTTATTGGCCAAGTGTTCTTAAAGATACTGGATTCGACCAATTTTATGAAGAGCATCCTTGGTGTTTTTCACTTAAACCTCTTGAACATTTGGCTGAAAGCCATGGGATGGAATTATTCGATGCGCAACTTTTTCCTGCAATTCATGGTGGCTCTATGAGAGCTTATTTTTCAAAAAAGGGTGCTTATGAAAAAACAAAACGTTGTTCTGATTATCAGAGAAGAGAACAATGGGCAAATACCCCAGAAGCATGCAACAATTTTGCCTCGCGTGTTGAAAAAAGTAAAAAAAATCTTCTCTCTATTCTTAATAATATAAAAAGTCAAGGAAAAAGAATTATCGGCTATGCAGCTGCTTCAAAAGGAACAGTAATATTAAATTATTGCGGCATAGGCGCTGAAACACTTGATTATGTTGTTGATTCAACTCCCACAAAACAAGGCAGATATATTCCCGGAGTGCGCATTCCAATAGTATCGCCAGAAGAATTTTATAGAGAAATTGAAAGGGGAAATGCTCCTCACTATGCTCTTCTCGGAGCAAGAAATTATGCCAAAGAAATTCAGGAAAAAGAAAAAGAATTTGTAAGGGGCGGAGGAAGATTCATAGTTGCGCTTCCAAAACCAAGAATTTTGTAAATAATTAATTCCTCTAATCTTCTGAAATTTGAACGCCTGTGGGCGTGCTTGTTTAATTCTGCAAATCCTACTCCATAAGCCCATTGGCTCTTTAGATTTTTAATTGATAATGCTAAGATAAAACCCTAATGAAAAGGTGTAAAATAATGGAAAGTTATTGGGGTGTTAGCAAAATAAACATTGTATTCGGCTTCGCCTCGCTTGCTTGGCTACTTTTTCAAATTCTAAGCTATATGCCCACCATAATTTGCATATCTTAAATAAAAACACCAATGAACAAACTTAAAATAATGGAAAGGAATGGGATGTTAGAAAAATTATATTAATCACTAATATCTGCTGTAATAATAACTTTACACCAACCAATTTAAATAGCAAATTCTTTTATTTATAATATGAAGAATAAAGTTCCAGTCAAACCATCAGAAAAAGATGAAGAAACTAACAAGTCATTAAGATTAATTGCAAAAACATCTATGATAGTTTTTATAGGAGTTATGCTGTCAAGAATATTGGGATATGCTTATAGAGTTATTGTTGCGCGTTATTTTGGGGCAGAAACTTATGGATTGTTCTCGCTTGCAATTATGGTTCTTGGCATTTTTTCTGCATTTGCCTCTCTTGGACTTGCAGAAGGAATTGTAAGATACGGCGCATTTTACAGGGCAAGAGGGGAGAATAAAAAGCTAAGTTATATCTTGAAATTTACCTTGTTTTACGCAGGAATTGCAAGTATAATCGCGGGCATTATAATGTTTTTCAGCGCAGAATTTATTGCAGTCAAATTATTCCATAGTGAAACGCTTATTTCATTTTTAAAAATATTCAGCATATTAATTCCAATATTGGTTGCTTCGGGCATTTTTCTGTCAGTTCTAAGAATTTATGAAGAAATAAAAACTTATTCCTTCATTTACAATATTTTCCAGAATTTTATAAAAGTTTTTTCACTGGCGATTTTTATTTTTATTGGACTAAAAAGCAACGCAGTGGTTTATTCATATTTTATCGGAGCAACTGCAATGCTGATTGCAGCTTATTATGCCTGCTTAAAAAAGACAAGGGATATTTTTATCAAGTATAATGTAAATAATTCTGAAAAATCTATAATCTCCAGCGAACTTCTTAGCTATTCCTGGCCATTGATGTTTTCAACAGTTATAATTTCTTTGTTCAATTGGATAGATACATTTTCAATTGGATATTTTATGACTCCATCAGATGTCGGATTTTATAATGCTGCAGTTCCATTAGCTTTATTATTTTATGTAACATCTGAACTTTTCACGCAGATATTTCTTCCGCTAATAACAAGAGAATTTTCCAAGAATAACATTAAAACTGTGAAAGAATTGAGCAAGCAGGTGGGAAAATGGATATTTATTATCAACCTTCCATTTTTTATTCTTGTTCTATTTTTCCCAGGAGCAATAATTAATCTGTTTTTCGGAAAAGAATATCTTGTTGCACAAAATTGCCTGAGAATTCTCTCAATAGGAGTTTTCACTGCTTCAGTCGCAAGGATATCCCAGAATTTAATTTTAATGAAAGGAAAAAGCAAGGTTATTCTTTTTGATACAATCATCGCCTGTGCTCTTAATTTTATTCTTAATGCAATCATGGTTCCAAGATATGGAATTACAGGAGCAGCTTCTGCAACATTAATTTCCGTTTTGTTCCTGAATTTATTATTTATTTTTCAGGCAAAATACTATGTTTCAATTCTGCCTTTCAGGAGGAAAATGCTGTCAATATTTTTGGTTTCATTAATCCCTACAGCAATTTTATTTTATCTGAGAAGCATCATTCAAATAAATTTATTTTCGATAATAATCTTATCTTCGTGCTTTTTTTTAGTTTACTTTCTGCTAATACTCCTTATAAGCGGCTTTGACAGGAATGACTGGGAGATTTACGAGGCTGTGAAGAGAAAAATGATAGGGATTAGAAAATAAGTTAACGCCGATTTGTAAAAATAATTTACAATATAAATCTATTTAAATAAAAATATAATCTCAAAATGATTATGGAACAGAATAAGAGACGGAAAGAAGATGTTCGACTGAATTTAATAATTCCTCCAAATCCTTATCTAGGAGATGATAAGAGAAACCTTCCACTGGGCATTTTATATCTTGCGGCAGTTGCAAGAGATGCAGGATATTCTGTTAGAGTATCTGATTTAAGAGGGAAAAAACCGGAAACATTTGAATCTGCAATTGAGAGCTCTGATGTATATGGAATCACAGCTTCTACTCCGGACTATCTAAGGGTTGTAAAAATAGCAAAAATGCTAAAAGAAAGAAATCCAGATTCATTAAGAATTCTGGGGGGAATTCATGCAACTGCTCTTCCAAATGAAATTGATTCTGTATTTAATGGATTGGTTCTTGGCGAGGGAGAAAGAGCATTACTAAGTATCTTAGAGGATTACAGAATTGGAAATGATTCTAAACGGATTTATGTCGGCAAAGCAATAAAAGATTTAGACACAATTCCGTTTCCTGCAAGAGAAATGCTTCCCTTTGAAAATGTTTTTAATGAAAATGCGCTTTTCTATGGAGCGGGCCCAACTGCTTCAGTAATAACTTCAAGAGGATGCCCTCAAAAATGTGCTTTTTGTGCGAGCGATAGTATGTGGAAGAGGAATTTAAGATTCAGAAGTCCTGACAATGTTTTTTCTGAAATAAAACATATAATCGAAAAATATAAAATAAGAAATTTTAGGATTATGGATGATACAGTCACAGCAAATAGAAGAAGATTAGAAGAAATCTGCAGCAAATTAAGCCCGCTAGATATAAGATTCAGAGTAGAAACAAGAGTAGATTATATTGATTCAGATTCACTATCTAGTTTAAAGAAAGCAGGATGTGAAGAAATTGCTTATGGCATAGAATCTCCAACCCAAGAAGTGCTGGATATTTCCAGAAAAGGTATAACTCTTGAACAGGCAAAAAAAGCAATAAAAATGACACATGATACTGGAATGATAACACGATTATTTTTTATCATTGGACTTCCTGGAGAAACACCCGGTTATGCAAGAAGATTAATTGATTTTGTTGAAGAAACAAAAACAGAAGCAGTAGATTTATCAACTTTTGTGCCTTATCCTGGATGCGATATCTATCGCAATCCTGCAAAATATGGATTAAAACTTAAAAACAGGGATTTTTCACAATATCATATGACTTTAGGATTAAGGCAGGGAGAAATTGACCGCGAGTTTACTTTTGAACATGACCAAATGTCAGATGAACAGTTGCGCGAAGAATCTCCAATCTTTAAATTGAAATTAAAGTGTATAGATTTTTCTCGGTTCTCCCAAAACCCAAGCACAAATTCCACACTTTAGTGTGGAGTATACTCAAAGGGTTTTGTGATAAAATAAGCTGTTAGTTTATCTTATCTTGATTCCTCTCAAACCAATTAATTGTCTTTTTTAATCCTTCGTCGAGTGAAGTTGATGCTTTAAACCCAAATTCTCTTTCTGCCTTAGATGTATTTAAACACCTTCTTGGTTGTCCGTCAGGTTTTGTCTTATCCCACACAATTTCTCCTTCAAATCCAGATAATTCTGAGATTTTGGTTGCAATACCTCTTATTTTAAACTCATTGCCACTTCCCAAGTTTATGGGCTCTGGTTTGTCATATTTCTCCATTGCAAGAACAACTGCTTTCGCAGCATCATCAACATACAAAAAATCCCTTGAGGCATTTCCTGTTCCCCACACAATCACCTGTTTATCATTATTTTGTTTCGCACTGACGAATTTTCTTATTAAGACAGGAATGACATGACTATACTCTAAATCAAAATGATCTTCTGGTCCATAAAGATTAATCATCAATAAGTGAATTGAATTAAAATCAAATTCTTGTCTGTATAGTTGGCTCTGAAGCATCATCATTTTCTTTGCCAAACCATAACCTGCATTGGTCTCTTCAGGATAACCCTTCCATAAATCTTCTTCTTTAAAAGGAACATCTGTCATCTTTGGATAAGCACAAACACTTCCAATACCCACAAACTTTTTAACTCTGTTTTTTCTTGCATATTCCTGGACAAGAGTATTCATCATAAGATTATTATAGTAAATGCTTCCTGGGAATTCTCGATTATAACCAATTCCTCCGACATCTGCAGCAGCATGAATCACCACATCAAAAGGCCCATTTTCAGAAAATAATCTCGCAACTTCCTTCTCTTTAGTTAAATCATACTCCATTCTTTTAAAGGTAAATACCTGGTTATACCCTGATTCATTTAACTTTTTGCATATTGCCTTGCCTAAAAATCCTTTTCCGCCTGTGACTAAGATCCTGCTGTCTTTTTTAATTTCCATTTTTAATCTTCTCCTTAAAAAACTCGCCAAATTTCCCAATTATATAATCAATATCTTCTTTATTTAATTTCTGGTGGCATCCTATATAAAACCCGTTATTATTAATCCATTTTGCAACTTTAAACTTTTCTTCTAAATCTTCACCATACAATTTTTTATAAATTGGCTGATTTGTCAGTGGAAGCATATCCCTTGTATCAATTCCATTTTCTTCCAAAAATAAAGTCAACGCTTTCTTAGATATTGCAGGATTTTTTATAACTATTGGAAACATCATATAAGAATGTTCTCTATCAGGCATTTTCACGGGCAATTTAATATGTTCTTGAAATTTCTTTAGTTTATTAATAAGGTATAGGGCATTCCTCCTTCTTTTTGAAACTATTTCTTGTGCTCTTTCGAGTTGAGCCAATCCCAAGGCCCCTTCTAATTCCGTTATCCTTGAGCTGTATCCTATTCTCTCAAAACTAAATCTTTTCTGAACAATTTCCATCAACTCCTTGCCCTTTTTCCCCTTACTATCATCTATAGAGATATATATCCCATCCCTTCCGTGATTTGCCAGACTCCTCATTACCTCTGCATACTTTGGATTATTTGTAACTGCTAATCCTCCAACCCCCGTAGAAATTAAATGTGCAATGTATGTTGAAAAACAGGATATATCTCCGAAAGAGCCGACACTCTTTCCTCTATACTTTGCAAACATTGTTTCACATGAATCTTCAATTATCTTTAATTTATACTTCTTAGATATTTTTATTATTTCAGACATTGAAGCCGGTTGCCCAAATAAATGAACGGCAATAATTGCTCTCGTTCTATCGGTAATTTTTTCTTCAATTTTTAAAGGATTAAGATTATAGGTGTTTGATTCAATATCAACAAAAATCGGCTTAAGATTATTTTGTATTATAACATTTGATGTGGCTACGAAAGTCAGGGCAGGGCATATTATTTCATCTCCATTATCCCAATTTTCAGTTTCTTTTAAGCATGCAACTGCAATCCTTAATGCATCTGTGCCGCTATTAACGGCAATTGCAAATTTTGATTGGTGGGATAGGGCAAACTTATTTTCAAATTTTTTTAAAAATGGTCCATAAGACAGCCGTTCAGAATCAAGAACTTCTTTGACATATTTCTTTTCCAAATCAGTTATATCTGCGCATCCAACGCCGATATTAAAAGTTTTCTTGCTTAATTCTTCGGAAAAATAGGAGACAATAAAATTTAGTGCTTCATTCTTGTTCTTAAAATTATATCTTTGCCTGACATTCTCAACTATTTTGTCAAACTGATCAGAAACTTTTAACCTTATTTTCACCACTTTCGCATCACCCGATACTTTTAACCAAAAAAGGATATATTTAAAGATTTATTTAGTGAAATTACACAGAAAATTATTACTGCAACCATATAACAAATAGTTAAACATTTGCATATTTATGCCGAAATTCAACAGCTTGCATTCCGCGAACAAGTTCATCAATTCCATCTTTCAGAGAAATAAGAGTGTTAAAACCAAGTGCTTGAATCTTTGAATAATCAACATGAAAATTCCTCCTGTCATCCTGTGCACCATGATCTGTAAAATGGAGGATAAAATCCGGACATTTTAATTTGATTAAATTCACAATGTCTCCTTTAGTGACATTTGATTCTTCAGAACCAAGATTAAAAACCTGATTTATCATTTTATCAGTGTTCTCAAGTGCAAAAACAATCCCTCTTGAGATATCTCTGACATGGGCAAAAGGCCTTTTCACATCTTTTTCATATACGATGATTTGTTTTTCCTTGATAGCCCTATACACAAAATCATTAGGCAGTAAATCAATTCTCATTCTCGGAGACATGCCATAAGCAGTAGCAAACCTAAAAATAATAAAATTACCTGCTTCTTTAACCAATTTCTCTGCCTTTGTCTTTTGAAAGCTGTAATTTGTGTTTGGTCTTAATTCGGTTTCTTCTTTGCAGATCTGTCCAGGCATTGCAACATCTCCATAATTGCTTATTGTTGAAGCAAAAATAATAATCTGCTCTGGTTTTCTAAAAGCCAGAAGATTTTTTGTTCCAGTGACATTTATTTCTTCTGACAACTCAGGAAACAGTTTGCATGCAGGCAAACCAACAATTGCTGCAAGATGAATTATAATATCAACCCCATCCAGGGCATTTTTAATATCATTCCAATTCCTGACATCTCCTTGCAGAAATTCAAAATTCTTATTATGGAAATTCTGTATCAAACCATCGCCTCCATAAGTTAAATTATCAAGTACCCTTACAGAATATCCTTTTTCAAGAAGCATTGGAACTAAAATTGTACCAATATATCCTGCACCCCCCGTTACAAGAACTTTTTTCACCATTTTTATACTTATACCCTTTTATTTAGCTTTATATAATTTATTGTTGCAAATTCATGGTAACGGGTTCAAATAAAACTTTTTAAACATAGATTATACACTAAGTAATATAAAAACATGGAAGATAAAATAATAAAAATTCAGCTATACCCCGCATCAGAGAAACTACATACTGCTTATAAGACTATTTTTTCAAATCCTCCGGAAGGATATGAATTTATTATGCCAGAAGTTTCAGCAAGAAATAAATTTGTTCATAAAATAAGGGTTAACAAAACAGCAAGATTAATATATAAATCATTTATAAACCTGTTTAAGACTACAAAATTTATCGAATGGAGCAATAAAACACCTAATATTGACGGAGCAAAATTCGTTTTTGCAAGAAACAGTATATATAAGGGAAAATTGCCCTGGGTGCTATACATTCTTGATGTTCCTTATGCCTTAGGAGGGTATAATCTTAATATTTTTATGAAGAATAGAAAGATAATTGAAAAATATCTTGAGAAAGATAACTGTAAACGGATTATATGCACGGACGAAGCATCAATTGAAATAATGAGAAGATATTTCTCTGAAAAAGTCAACGATAAAATCATATTAATAAAGCAGGCTATAGCCCCTATTAAATATAAAAAAAGGAGCAAAACAAGAGATGAGGAAGTCAGAATTTTATTTATGGGTTCTATAAACAACCAGGATGATTTCTATCTTAAAGGTGGTGCAGAAGCAATAAAGATATTTGAGTGTATACAACAGGATTGCAATGCAATGCTTATAGTAAGGTGCAAAGTTCCAGAACAGATAAAATCAAAAATTAAAGAAAATCCTAGGATAATACTCATAGACGAAGTGATTCCTTACGAAGAGCTAATCAAATTATACGCTGATTCAGATATCTTGCTTTTTCCTGCACATTCTTATATGCTCATGAGCTTATTAGAATCATTGCATTTTGGACTGCCAATTATTGCACTTGACGTTTATAATGTTGAAAATTACTTAAAAAATAATTATAATGCATTTATTATAAAAAAATCAGAGAAAGTAAAAGAGTATTATGAAAAAGATTATCCGTTAAATATAAGAAATAAGAAATTCTTTTATGATGAAAGAGTAATTAATGACATGGCAGAAAAGCTTAAACTTCTAATTAAAGACAGAAAATTAAGGGAAAAAATGGGGAAGAATTCAAGAAAATTATTTAATGAGAGACATTCATTAAAAGATATGCAAATCCAGCTAAAAAAGACATTCGACGAGGTTACACAAAATGCTGACTAAAAAAGACATTGTAATTCTAACAGCCACAATCAACCGCCCAGATGATTTGGAAATGACAATTAAAGGCGTTGTTGAAAATGGCAATATTCCTGGAAAAATGATTATTCTTGACCAAAGCAAAGATAACAAAACAAAAAAACTGGTTGAGAAATATGCAAAAAAATATAAATTTATCGAATATACTCACCATAAAATCCCTGGCAAAAATATTGCACTTAATAAAGTTATGGATAAACTAAAAAAAAGTGCAAAATA
>JAGVXO010000025.1 GCA_018303755.1 Candidatus Pacearchaeota archaeon | reverse complement strand
CAAATATCCTGGCACTCAAAAAATAAAGTGGTTCTTCCTCCGAATTTTGACAATGAAATTTACAAAGAGATGGGAATATATGAAATGGATCAGCTTTCAATGAAGCTGAAAAATCCAGTGAATTATACTATTGCAAAAGTGAAAAGCGCGAGAAAATACAGGATGAAAACTAAAAGTGCGTCTTGATTTTCAATTTTGGGAAAAGCAAATTTATATAAAAAAAATAGGTAGGTTTATTAAGAAAGGGAAGTAATGATTTTAAGATGATCACTAATACATTAGCTATGGAGTTAAAATCTTTTGAAACGGATTTTATTTTTTTTCAGGATAAAAAAGAATATTTAAGAAAAGATTTTCTGAATAAATTTGTTGCAATCAAAGAGGGGGAGATTGTTGCCTCAGGGAATTCTATAGAAGAAGTGAACAAGATATTAGAACATAAAAATATAGACCCTGCAAAAACGGTCATAGAATTTGTTCCCGAAGAAGAAGGCATAATGGTTCTTTAAAATGTTTAAGATTCCATTATTTAGTGGAAAAAGTTTAGGTTTTGAAAGAGATATGGTAACCTTTTCTGTTAAGTATGGCAATTTTCCCAATCTTTTTTGTAAAGGGATTGTTGATACTGGTTGTCCATTTACAATAATTAGTGAAAGTTCTATAAAAAGAACAAGAATACCTTATAACTCTAAACCATCTAAATATAATGTTCAACTCGGAAATATTAATATGGAATTAAGAGAATTAGGTATTTGCGAATTAAATTTTAGAGATGAAAAAGGAGATATTAAAAAATTTGAACAAGAAGTTTATGTAGGCATCCCATTAGTAAAAGGTTATCTTGCACAAGAATTACCAAGTTTTATTGGCAAGGACTTTCTTAATAATCATTCATTATCAATCATCAATAAAAAAGAAGAGGATAATTATTTGATGGGAGAGGATTGAATTTTTTTGATAATCTCATTTTCTTTTGAGAACCCAAACTTGCGGGCAAAATGATCTGCTAAAAGCTCTTTATCGCCCTTAAAAAGTATTAAGTATATCTTTTTCTTTAAACGATTCATAGTAAATATATAAAAATGTCCTACTTCATGAGTAAGAGCCCCTATGAAAAAATCCTTTTTTAAGAGATGCGCGTTATAATCCCGATTAAATTCAATAAGATTTGGTTTTATAAAGTAAGCAATTTCGTCTTTATCTGGATAGTGTCTTGGAGAATAATCAAGAGTTAGGTGATACCTTTCAATAAGTCTTCTTATTTTCTTTGGTAAATCCCAATAAACTTCTTCTGCCCATCTCTTTTGTTCATCACTTAAAAGCAAAGAATTAAATTCGTTTTGGTCTGTAGAATATGGGCCCATCTTAAGATTTTTCAATAATCTCCTGTTCTTCTTTTGTTATTCCGTATAATTTATAGATTTCTTCATTAATTTCATATTCAACATTTACTATCTGTGATTCTGATTTTTCCCTATAAAGTTTAGTAATTCTATTTACTAAATCTTTTATTTTATTTGCCTGTTTTTCATCTGGCAATTTTATAGGTAAGCGTTTAAGATAATCTGCAAAATATTCTATACTATTGCCTTTCTTTTTTCCTGTTTTTTTAACAAAGTAATTCATAAGTTTAGAATTAAGAACAGCTAATAATACATTCATATCAACATTCCCTTTAGAAGAAATTATTGTTGTATCTGTCATACCATAAATTTTATTTATATCTAAAGCAAAATTGTTCTCTCCTGCACGATAAGGGCAGTATATTTTTTCTTTTGCATTATCAAATATTTCCTTACTTCTTAATGTACTTATTCTAAACCATTCACAACCATTTTTCTTAAATTCCCATCTATTTTTTAAATTACTTATAAATTGGTTAAGATATTTTTCTGTTTTTGGAAAATCATTAATTTTGGTTTCATTTGTTGTATAAATAAGATATTTGGTAGGGATTAATGGTTTATACCTTTTAATTTCACTATTCTTTATAACCCTCTTGATAATCTCTTTTTCTAAATGATTCTTGTTTATTGTTTCTTCATCAACAATAAACGCTTTATTTAATCCGGTATCCATACCTTTACTAACAAAACAAATATTATCTAATTCAACAGAATTTTCCTTGATCTTATCTAAAATACTTAAATTTTCTTCAAAAACCCACTCTCTCATTTTCTCTAATTTTTCTATATTTATTTTATTAGAAGTCTTTGTTAGTAATTGATTATTTATTTCAGTTGCATTTTTTCCATTTATCACCTTAAACAAAATATTGTAATTTTTTTCTTTCCCTTTATTAAGGATACAAATAAGAGTATGAATATTTGCGTCTTCAAAAACATAGGAATTTTTAAAATCTATAATCTCTTTAACTTTGGAATTTTCTAAAATAAAATTTCTTAATTTATCTGCCCATTTATTTTCTAACCAATATCTTGATGTTATAAATCCTAAAATTCCATTCTTTTTTAATAATTTTAAACCTTTAATATAAAAATAATATAAAATATCCGATTGCCCACGATAATAGTCTTTCCATTCTTCAGAAGTTTCAAAATATCTCTGTATTTTATTTCCCATAGTTTGCATATTAAAATAAGGCGGATTTCCCACAACAACATCAAACCCTCCTTGCTTAAAAACATCTGGAAATTGAGCTTCCCATTTGAAAGCTTTATCTCCCGCAATTTTATAATCATCAATTAAACTATTCCCATTCTTAATATTATCCTTCATATTCGGCAAAATCCTTCTTCTTGTTTCTCTTGTTTCTTCTTCTAAAACTTTCAACAAAAGGTTAAGCTGTGCGAGTTCAACAGCTTTCTCATCTAAATCCACTCCATAAATACATCTTTCAAGTATTGCTGATTTCTGTCCTAAATCTAATCTATCTTTAAAATAATTAAATTGAATACTTTTAGATTTCTCTCCATTCTTTAGTCTTTTTTCTATGGCCCCAATTAGTTCTTGAAATGCCTTAATAAGAAATGAGCCAGAGCCACAAGCACAATCCAATATTTTTACTTCTAAAATTTCATCTATTGATTTATTCTTGATATATTCCCCAATAGTATTTTTTACTATATAATCAACAATATAAGAAGGAGTATAATAAATTCCCATACTCTTTCTTTTTCCACTTAATAAATCTAATTTAACTCGCTTTTCTGTTCCTCTTAGCACTACCCCCAAATATTGCTCGTAAATACTCCCTAACAAGTCAATAGGAACCACATCAAACATATATCTTTCTTGATGGTCTTGTGTTCCATCATATAGTCCTTTTATAACTTTTATTAAGGTCTTATCATCAAAAAATCCTTCTTTCTCTAATAACCCTTCTGAGAAAAGTTTAGAGTTATATTCTTTATCAAATATCTTAAACTGAACTATTAATAAAAACCACAAATTTTTATCAGTTCTTCCTTTTTGAACATCACCTACTTTTTTCAACAAAAATTCTTTTTCTTCCAATCCCCTATCTTCAACAGAACGCATAAAAATCAATCTATCAATTAAAATCTGAACAATCTCATCAATTTGAGAATCAGTTAAATAATTTCTTTTTTCTTTCAAGTCTTTAGACAACCATTCTCTATATTGCAATAAATCAGTTAAAATAGCATCATCAATTGGCTTAATTAACTTCTTATCAACATTATCAAGAAGTTTATTTATTTCCCCTTTCTCAAAACTTTCTCTTGATAAGAGCCATAATCTATCAAAATCCTTAACAAAATCTTCGCAATTAAATCTTAAATAATCTGTTTTATCTTTTAGAAGATTTTTATCTATGTTTTTAATATTAGATAAAGCATGATAAACTCTTATTCTTGCAAAATTGGTTAGCACTGCAAATTTAATGTTTTTATGATAAGCATAAGAAATCGCTTGTCTTCCCTCTTCTTCATTTAAGCCAACACTTGTCTTTTTTGCCTCAACAACTAAATTATCTTGATTTCCTATTTTTAGAATATAATCGGCTCTACCTTTCAAAACTCTCTTTTCCTTTTCTATATCTTCTCTTTCCCAACCCAACGCTTCGAATAATGGCTCAATAAACCTAAATTTTATCTGTTCTTCAGGCATTTCATCAAGTTCACTTTTAGGAATTGCAAGAAACTGATTAACTATCCTTTCTACCTCTTGTTTTGCTGTCTCCTTATCCATAACTATTTTAGAGAGAACACTTATTTAAATCCTACTTTAAGCCAAACTATCGCCAGACAATTTAGAAAAGGCGTCTTGACAAACTTTTTAAACTTGCTGTTCTTAAATAATTTATGAAAATAAAAAGAGGATTTCTAATATTTATAATTATTGCATTTTTTGCTGTTGTGTTTATTTCACAAAATATTTTTGCAGAAGAGAATACAACGAGCGCAACAGGCACTAAAGTTGATAAAGCTTACAAATGCTTGCAGGATTTAATAGGAAATGACTGCACTAAATTAACAATCGCAGAACAAGAAGCAGTTGTTCTCACACTTGGAAATTATAAAAACTGCAAAGATGCGCTTATTGCAAATTCAAAAGACGGCGAATGCTGGCCAAAAGCAGGATGCAAACTTCAAGATACTGCTATGGCTACTCTTGCATTTGACAGAATGGAAATGAATACTGACAAATCAAGAAACTGGCTTTTAAATCAGACAAAAATAAGTTCTGAACTTGTATGGTATCTCCAGATAGATTCTGAAGGTGCAACTGAATGCTCAGCAACTTATTCTGGAAGTTCTGGAAAAGTAAATATAGCTGATGATAAAAGAATAGTTTCAAGCACGGCAAATTGCCTGCAATTAGCTTCAAGTGAAAGTGAATACTGGCTATCTTTACAAAACACAAAGTTCTTCAACGATTCATGTTTCTTCAAATATAAATTCTGCTGTTGCAAACGGGCAGACGACTGAAAAAATTATTTACAAATGTTTCAAGCAGGGAACTGTGTGCGACTATGAAGGAAGTTTATGGGCTGCATTTGCGCTTAAAACCCTGGAAGAAGATATAAGCGAGTATCTTCCTTATCTTTATGCATTTCAGGATGAGAATAAAAAATACTTTCCAGAGGCATTTCTCTATATTATGACTGGTTCTGATGATTCGCTAAACTCTATAATTCAGGACAATTTCAAAACAAATATGTGGCAAGCGGGTGCATACAATAAATATTATAGCACTGCGCTTGCATTTATGGCTTTGCAAGGACAAAATCCCTCACAGATTGATGTTGCAAAAGAATATTTATTATCTGATAAAGTTCAGGGAGAAAAAGGATGCTGGAACAATAATAATATCCACGATACTGCAATGTTGTTATATAGCGGATGGCCTTTGCAATTAACAACAGGCACAGAAGAAACTGGCTGTACAGGAGATGCTGAATGCGCAACAAATGAAGAATGCACTAATGGAGTTTGTGTAACTAAACCAGGTGAAGAAGATTGCGAAGCAAAAGGAAATTTTTGCCTGACAGATATACAATGTCAAAGCACTACTAATGGAATTACATTAGAAGCAAAAGGAAATTTTTGCCTGACAGATATACAATGTCAAAGCACTACTAATGGAATTACATTAAAAGAATTTAAAGGATGTTTAAGCTACCAAGTGTGCTGTTCGGATTCATTAAAAACCTGTTCAGAACAACTTAGGAAAATATGCGATGCAAACGAAGAGTGCACTGGGACAATTGTTTCTTCTTCTGATTTTGGAACCTGCTGTGATGGAACATGTGAAACAAAAATTATTCCTCCGCCTGTTGAATCAACTTGCGGAAAAAATGGAAATAAAGGAATATGCAAATCAGAATGTTCTTCAGATGACACAGAAGAATATATCTTAACATGTGATTCAAGTGCACAAAAATGCTGTGCTGCACCAGCAGGAAGCACTTTATGGATTTGGATATTATTAATATTAATTTTATTAGTTATACTTGGAATAGTTTTCAGAAATAAATT
>JAGVXO010000014.1 GCA_018303755.1 Candidatus Pacearchaeota archaeon | reverse complement strand
AATAGTTTAAATAATAAAAGAGGAGTCTTTGTAAAATCTACAAATATTAAAAATGGCTAAAATAATTATTACAGGCGGTTTAGGATATATTGGCACGCAGTTATGCGAGCTATATTCTAAAGAAATAAAAGAAAATGGGCATGATATAACAATAATTGATAATCGTTTTCTGCCTGAAAGAGTGGCGCAATTGAAAGCATGGGGAATGAAATTTATCGAAGGAGATATCACGGACAGAAGATTCATAAGCGAGATTGTTAAAGATGCTGATATAATCTACCACCTTGCAGGAATCACTGATGTTGCTTATACAAACAAAGATATGGAGTTCACGGCTGAAAAAAATGCCCTAATCCGCCTGACAGGAACGCACGGCTCAAGAAATATAATTGATGCAATGCCGCAAACTGCAAAAATAGTTTTTCCGTCAAGCCATGTATTATTTGAGGGGCTAAGTTATCAGGTTTTTGATTTAGATGAAAATCACAAGCCAGAACCAAGATTAGCTTATGCAACATCTAAATGGGAAACAGAAGAAGATTTGAAAAACAGCGGAAAAAATTATATCATATGCCGTCTTGGAACAAATTATGGCATTGGACCTTCAATGCGCCTTAAAATCGTTGCGAACACTTTTGCAAAGCTGGCTGCACAGGGCAAAACAATAAGCATGTTTTCAGGAGGAACAAATTTTAAGTCATTAGTATCTGTAAAAGACACTGCAAGATGCCTAAAATTCCTTGGAGAAAATCCCAGCATTAATAAAGAAATATTCAACTGCATAAATGAGAATCTGAGAATTGTTGAAATTGCAGAGATATGCAAAAAATTCAATCCAAATACCAATATAACAACTACAAATGACCCAATACCAAACGAGGGTTATACGTTAAGCAATAAGAAACTTCTCTCAACAGGCTTTGAGTTTAAGTATAATGTCCATGATAGCATTAAGGAGATGATAGATTCATGGAAAACGCATTAAAAGAAGAAGAATATAAGATTAATGGAGAAAAAGAATATATTGATACAAGGGGGAAAATAAGTAATTATGAACTAACAGAACCAATCAACTGGATTGGGCTAATCACTTCTAAAAAAGGTTCTTTGAGAGCAAACCATTACCATCCTATTCAGGAGCAAAAAGCAATGCTCATAAATGGAAAATTTATCAGTGTTTTCAAAGATTTATCAGACAAGGGAATTCTTAAGACACATACAATTCTTCCAGGCGAACTTGTTGTAACCAAGCCAAATGTTGCTCATACAATGATTTTTTTAGAAGATTCAACTTTCTTAAATTTAGTTAATGGAGAAAGGGAACATGAGAATTTTGGTGTTCATACAATTCCATATGAGCTTGTCAAACAAAATGCAATTGAAGGATATATGAAGAACTACAAATCAGAATGCAGGATATGTGGAAATGAAAAATTAAAAAGGGTTATTTCACTTGGAATGGTCCCGCTTGCCAATAACTTAATAAAAGAAAACGAAAAAGAAGAGTGTTTTCCTCTTGAAATGAATTACTGTCCGCAATGCCATTTATGCCAGCTTTCTTATGTTGTGCCTCCGCAAAAATTATTCAGCAATTATTTATATGTCTCTTCTACAACAAAAAGTTTTAAACAGCATTTTGAAGAATTTGCAAACAGATTAGTTAATGAACTAAAGTTAAATAATAATTCCTTGGTTGTTGATATAGGAAGCAATGACGGCATTTTTTTAAAGCCATTAAAAGAAAAGGGGATAAAAGTTGTTGGAATTGAGCCTGCAAAAAATATATGCGAAATTGCAAGAAAAGAGGGAATAGAAACAATAGAAGGATTCTTTAATGATAAAATTGTTGAAGATATTTTAACCTCAAAGGGTGAAGCAGATGTTATAACTGCATCAAATGTTTTTGCGCATGCAGACAACATTAAAGAAATAACGCGGGGAGCGTTTAAATTATTAAAAGATAACGGAGTCTTTATAATAGAAGTCCAGTATCTAATAAATACAATAAAAGATTTAACGTTTGATAATATTTACCATGAGCATCTTTCATATTATTCTGTGACTTCATTAAATGAATTTTTTAAAAAACAGGGTTTGCATATCATTAAAGTTGAGAAAATTCCAACACATGGTGGCTCTATAAGAATTTATGTCAAAAGAAACGCAGACAATTTTGATTCTTCACTCTCTGAATTTTTGGATGAAGAAAAAAAATTTGGCATAACAAATTTTGGAACTTATCAGAAATTCGCAGAAAACATCGAAGCTAAAAAAGCGCAGGCAATTCAAAAGATAAGGGCATTGAAAGATAAAGGCAAAACAATAGCCGGCTATGGTGCTCCTGCAAAAGCAACAACAGTTCTTAATTTTTATGGTATAACTAACAAAGACATCGATTTTATAATTGAAGACAATAAATTAAAACATGGCTATTTAGTCCCGGGAGCGAGAATTCCAATAAAAGACAAGGCAGAAATGAAAAATACGCCGGATTGTATGCTTGTTTTAGCATGGAATTTCTTTGACGAAATAAAAAAGAACAATCAGGACATGATTGACAAAGGTGTTGAATTCTTTACTTTGAGGGATTAATTGGATTTTCACGCGCGCTTCTCAAACAAATAATCCTCCATTGCAAGAAATTTAAAAAACAACAATCTGAAATCCCCATAATAAACTTTATATAACAATTATTTCATAAACTAAAATGGGAAGAGAGATTTCAGACAGACTGCGGTTTAAATATTTTAACAGGCAGATAAAGGGCAGGGAAATACTAGACATTGGTTCTGAAGAAGGAGCAGTCCATAAACTTCTTGTTGAATCAAATAAAGATAAAAAAATCTATACTTTGGATGTAGATAATGATCCTGATTTTAAGATTGATTTAAACAACCATAATAATCTAAACAAAGATTTGAAAAAAAGATTTGATACAATAATTGCCGGAGATATCATAGAGCACTTGGAGAATCCCATGGGTTTTTTGAGATTCTGTTTCAAGCATTTAAAAGAAGGGGGGAGATTAATTCTAACCACCCCAAACGCTATAGGGATACAATACTTAAGGAATCCTGCATGGTGTGTAAATAGGGATACCTTTGATGAGCATTTGCATGCATTCACAATGCCTATGCTTAATCTATTATTCCATAAAACAGGGCTTAAAGTAATCAATGAAATATATATAAACGCTTTTTGGATGAACAGAAATCCAATGCAGTTGATTCCAGAAGTATTTCCAAGATTAAAAACAAACTTAATGATTATTGGAGAGAAATAGATTCCTGTTCTAGGTTTTACCCCGTAGTTTGCTACGGTTGGGAGGTTCATTATTATCAGATTAGCAAATAATTCCCTAAGTGAGCGAAGCGAACCAATATTCGTTTTTCTAACATCCCATTTTCTCCCTTATTCAACATCTTTTCATTGAAGTTTTCTTTTTGCATTTATTATTTCATTCTTTAAACATCTCATAACTTTTCCTTATTTTGCATCTTTTCATTTCCTCTCCTCTTTTTAATATCCATTAATGCAATTAAATAATAAAAAACCAATGTATCAACGAGATAGCAAATTTGCAAAATAAAAATGCGCGAAGCGCACTATTTTTCATTCTTTAAATACACAATAACTTTCCCACATTTTGCATCTTTTCATTTAGGTTTTTTACCTTAAGTCCAATTATCTAAATATTTAAATTGAAAATGATAAAGTTCAATGTATAAATGGATTTAGGATTTGCAGAATAAAATAAGTGAGCGAAGCGAACCAATATTCGTTTTTCTAACCTCCCATTCTTTTCCCACATTCAACATTTTTTCATGGGGTTTATTTTTTAAATTAATCATTTTTATCCTAAACACAAATTAAAATATCTAAAAAATTTTCTTCATAATAAACAACATTCCCCCATTTTTCCTTGAATTTATTAACGCCTTCTAAATGTCCGCGGGCATTTATCTGCCATCCGCCCAAATCGAATTTTTTATATCCCTTGTTTTTGCACCATAAAATGCAGTTCCAATAAAGAAGGTTATTCGGCTGCAAACTCTGATATTCTTTCAGCGAAGCATTAAATCTTAATCTGGGATTTTCAATTCCGCTTGTTTTTATAACCGCGCCTCCAATAACTCTGTTGTCTTTAAAACATAAAAATAATTTGTCAGATGTTTTTTTAAGAAATTCCAGTGATTTTGGGTCATTTCCGCCTTCAATCAAGGTATTTTTATACATTTCATAAAATATACTCCAATCAGATTCATCAGCCGACTCTCTCACTTCAAGCCCCTCTTTCTGCGCTTTGCGGACGCCCCAGCGCGCATCTTTGTGGATGCTATGCATAATTTCATCTTCACTTGGAGTTAAATCAACGACAACTGTTGCTTTTTGGATTTTCATTTTTTCATAATCTTCTGCTCAACCACTGATAATAAAAATCCAAGCACATATTCCGTTTCATAAAATAATAGATTTTCTTATTTTTCCTAGAGAAATCCTTTATTTTGTTTATTACTTTTCTAAATTTGCCTAATTTAGATGTCTTTGGTATCTTGTTCTTTTTATCTTTCCAAGCAGTATTGTGTTTGAATGATTTTGCATATGGGCCCTTTTCTCTGTCAAAAGAAGGAGGAATAAAATCAGGATTTACTTCAAGAAATTTATAAAGATTTTGAAGTTCTTTTTTTTGGTTTTTTGAGTCTAAGTCAAATATAAACAAATTACTTTTGCCAAACTCTTTTATCCATGGCTTAATAAGATATTCTTGATTTAGTTTAAGATCTTGAAGTTTAACATCATATAAATCAAAGTTCTTTTTTACAATGAAATCACTTTCTGCTCTTTCGTCTTCATTTCTTTTATAAATAATTATTTTAATATTAGGAAATAATTTTTTCAATAATTTTGCAGAGCGCTTTTCTAGAATTATCAGCGTGCTCAATTCTCCAACCTTTTTTTCAAAGTCACAATTAAGGAATTTTACTATGTAATTCTTTAATCCCATTACTTCATACTCTTCAGGAAAGTAATTTATTTCAGTAAGAAGATTAAATTTAGGGATGCTTATTTCAGGGTGTTCTGATAGGCAGTATGTCAGCCATGTAGAACCACTTCTTGGAAATCCAACACCTATAAAGTCAATTCTCATTTTATTATATTAAACTCCTTGTTTTTAAAAATTATTGTTCTACTTTCCAAAGAAAATAAAATACCTTGCCATCCATTGAAGATTAGATAAAGTTCCAAATACCAAAAATAAGATATAAGGCGCATTAAACATCACACAAATCGCTACAAAAGTCCATTGTATATCAAAACTAAAGGCGAATAATCCTGGATTGATTCTTAAAAATCCGCCTGCTTTTTTCCTTATTTTCTCTGCAGGATTATCAAGTTTGAACCTTGTACGTATTATTTCAGAAAGTATTGCGGCCATGTTCATCATCAAATAGCCAAAAATAGCAAAAAAACCCAAGACAATAATCCACAAATCTTGTGTGCTTATAAGAGTTCTCATCATAAATGCAAAAAATACAAGTGAAATTCCAATAAAACCCGCACTTTCATCAAGCCATTTTCCCATGGCATTTTTCTTATTATAGGCTCTTGCAACTGTTCCATCACATAAGTCACTTACATATGCAAACATTATTAAAATTCCTGCCAAAATCATCCATTTCCCGCCTGTAAAAAAGATTATTCCTGCTGCAGATAAGCTCGCTAAAAGTCCTAAAAGATTAACTATATGTGCAGACAAACCAAGATTTATGTATATCCATGAAAAAAATATCGCAACATAATAATAAAAATACTTTACGAGAGGCTTATCTAAGTGCGATCCAAAAAAGGGTTTTACTTCGCTTAATTTTAATGTCATTTATTCTAAAAACTTAGCTATTTTTAAATGTTGAGGAGTGCATCATAATCTATTTAAATAGCACGGATTGTGACTATTCATGGCAAGCAAAACAAAGGTTATATGCACCATAGGAACAACAATTGATAGCCCAGACGTGCTTTCAAGGCTCAAAAGCAGAGGCGTTGATTTTTTTAGGATAAATCTTTCTCATACTCCAGAAGAAGAAATAGAAAGTAGAATCTTAAAGCTTAAAGAATATGGAGTTCCAATAATCCTTGATACAGAAGGTCCGCAAATCCGCTCTGGAAATACAAAAGAGGTATTTGTAAAGGATGGAAGCACTGTTAAAATTTACAATAAAGAAACAGAATGCTCTGAAAATTCTATTTTTTTAAATCATCCTGAAATTATAAATAATCTGTCTGTAGGAGACTTGATTTATCTTGATTTTAATTCTGTTCTGTTAAAAGTATCTGATATCTCTCAATTATCTCAAGGATACATAAAAAGCATCGTCCTTATGGAAGGAATTATTGGAGGAAGAAAAGGAGTGCATATTGACACAGAATTTTCACTTCCCGCTTTTAGTCAGAAAGATTTAAGAGCAGTTGAAATTGCAAAAAAATATGGGATAAAAACATTCACTCTTTCATTTATTAAAAGCCATAAAGATGTTGAAAAATTTAAATCAATTTATTCTGAAGCAATTATTTATTCAAAAATAGAATGCAAAGACGCACTTAAAGATTTAAGGGCAATAATTGATGTTTCAAATGGGATTCTAATTGACAGAGGAGACTTGAGCAGAGATATTTCTGTTGAAAGTGTTCCTTTTGTCCAAAAACAGATTATAAAACTCGCGCGAAGTCTCGGAAAAGAAGTATTTGTTGCAACAAATACCCTTGAAAATATGTCTTTTTCATTAAAACCAAATAAAGCAGAAGTTAATGACATAGTGAATATTTTACTGGATGGCGCAACTGGAATTGCCCTGACAAAAGAAACTGCTATTGGAAAATATCCTGTTGAAACCGTTAATATGCTTTATGCTCTGATAAAAAATGTTGAATTTATTAAGAATAAAGAGCTCGATGCAGGGGGAATTGACCCAATAAGCTATATTGAAGAAATATGCTCTGAAAAATCTCCTGATTTACTTGTAAAACCTCATGGAGGCATCCTGGTAAATCGTATTGCAGACAAAAATGTAGATATAAAACTACCTGAAAAAAAACTATTTATTGATGAACGAACACTTATGGATATAGAACAGATTGCAGTCGGATCTTTCAGCCCATTAACTGGTTTTCTTTGCAGCAATGATTTTTATTCTGTTCTTGATAATATGAAGCTTGAAAATGGAATTGTCTGGCCTTTGCCTATAATTCTTCAAACAACAGAAGAAATTGCAAAGAATATTAAAAATGAAAACCAAGTGTCTCTTGCTTATTCTCAGGATGGAAATATTTATGCCATATTAGATATAAAAGAAATTTATAAAATAAATTTAAATGAATGTGCCAAGAAAATATATGGAACAGATTCCCAGGAACATCCAGGAGTTAAAAGATTTTTTGAAAAAGGCGATTATTTAATTGGAGGAGATATAACCCTATTAAAAAGAAGAGATTCAGAATATAAATTATATGAACTTAAACCAAGGCAAACAAGAAAAATATTTTCAGAAAGAGGATGGTCAAAAATAATTGGTTTTCATACAAGAAATGTGATTCATCGCTCTCATGAATTTGTGCAGTTGGAAGGATTAAAAAAATCCGGATGCGATGGATTATTTGTTCATCCAGTAATTGGCATGAAAAAACCAGGAGATTTTGATGTTAATGCAATAGTAAAATCATATGAAATTATGGCAGATAAAATATATCCGAAGTCAAAAGTAATTTTCTCTACTCTCGCAACTTATTCAAGATATGCGGGCCCAAGAGAAGCAATATTTACAGCATTAATAAGAAAAAATTTCGGATGTTCTCATTTTATTGTAGGAAGAGACCATACGGGCGTTGGAAATTTTTATGATCCTAAAGCTTCTCATAATATTTTTGATAAATTCACTTATGAGGAACTGGGGATTATCCCAGTTAAATTCGATAATATATTCTATTCTTCCTTAGAAAACAAACATATTCACGAATTAGATGCTTCAAATCATCCTGAAGATAAAAAACTTCAAATTTCAGGGACAAAAATAAGAGAAATGTTTAAATCAGGACAAAAACCGCCAGAATGGTTTATGAGACCAGAAATATCTGAGATGATTCTTGAAAGAATAAAAAACAATCTGCCTGTTTTTGTAGAATGATTGCTCTCAACCACAATCATCTTTTAATACCCTTTAAATAATTGTTTTTAATGGCTCAAACATCAGTTGCAATTACTATAGATACAGAAAAAGACCTGCACACAGGAACGTCTTTTGGAATAACCGAAGGACTTCCTTTATTTCTTGAAAAAGCAAGGAAATACAACATTAAACTGACTTTTTTTGTTACTGCAGAAATTCTTGAGGAATTTCCCGAGTATTTCCGAGCATTGGATTATGAAGGGCATGAAATCGCCTTGCATGGCTTGGAACATGAAAGATTTGACATTCTAAGTTATTTTGAAAAAGAAAAGAGAATAAAAAAAGCAGTTGAAATTTATGAAAAAGTATTATTCAAAAAACCAAAGGGTTTCAGAGCGCCGCAGCACTCTGCAGATAAAGAGCTTATTACAATTCTTAGCAAATACAAATTAGCCTATGATTCTTCTTATACTCCGTTTAATGTTATTCAGCTTTTATTTTTTCCAAAAAGATTTAAATTATGGACTAAGCATTTTTTTTCATCAAGAAAAAAATATAAAATAACAAAATCTCTTTATGAAATACCTACTTCCTCGTTTTTAATGCCCTTTGTGTCCCTAGCTTTTAGAGTTTTCCCAAAGCCACTGATTCCTGTTTATTTTAAAGTTATTAGGGCGTTTAACAGAGAGATTATTTTTTACGCACACTCGTGGGATTTTATAAAATTAGGGAACAGCAGGATTGATAAAATATTCCCGCATTATCTGTTCATTGAAAAAATTATATATTTAATTGAAAAGCTATCAAAAAGACAAAAGTTTAAATTCGTCAGAGTAGAAGATTTGATATAAATAAAATGAAAATTCTTGAACTCACAAATTTTTCGGCAGGAATCTGCGGGGTATGGCAGAGAGTAAAGCAAGAATCAGAGATGCTCTCTAAAAATCATGAAGTACTTGTTCTGTCTTCGAATATTATCAAGGGAACAGAGAACATCGCTCCTGAAAAAGAGATTATAGGTAAAATAAAAATATCAAGATTTCCAGCAAAAAAATTAGGAGGAGAGAGTTTTATGAAATGGCTTGGAAAAGATGCTGAAAAAATAGCAATTGAATTTAAACCAGATGCTATTTTCGCACATTCTTACAGGCATCTGCATACTCTAAAAGCGCTTAAGCTTGCACAAAAAACAGGAGCAAAATGTTTTCTTATAACTCACGCGCCATTTGAAAGAAAGAGGGGAATAATTCAAAATTCTATTGTTTATCTTTATGACTTGCTTGTTGGAAAAAGAACAATAAATAAATTCGACAGAATTATTGCAATAACAAAGTGGGAAATTCCATATTTTAAAAAACTCGGAATTTCAAAGGAAAAAATAGCTTATATTCCGAACGGAATTCCTGATGAATTTTTTAGGCAGAAAAACCCAAAAATAAAAGAAGAAAATAAAATCCTTTTTCTTGGAAGAATTGCACCTATAAAAAACATTGAAATACTAATCAAATCAGCAAGTCTAATAAAAGACAAAAAGATTTTCATTGAAATAGTTGGGCCTGTTGAAAAAGAGTATTTTGAAAAACTTGAAAAAATCGTCAAAGAGTTTAATCTTGAGAAGAAGATTGTTTTTTCTCCTCCTGTTTATAATCTGGCTGAAAAAATAAAAAAAATTGATTCATGCAAAATTTTTGTTCTTCCAAGCATAAGCGAGGGCATGCCCCAGTCGCTTATTGAAGCAATGGCACGAGGAAAAATTGTTATTGCAAGCAGAAATTCAGGAAACGCAGATTTAATCCAAGATAGTAAAAATGGCTATCTCTTCAACACATTAAATGAAAAAGACTTGGCAGACAAAATAAATCTTGCTTCAGAGAATAATAAAGAAAACAAAAAAATCAAAGAAAACACTGAAAAATCTGTAAAGGAATTTGCATGGAGCAGGATTATTAGAGAAATTGAAAAGTTATTAACAAATTAATTTCAAATTATCTTCCTTTATATCCAAACTTATCATCGTAAGTCGGAGGATCAATTATATCAAGAACAAAAGCAATTATTTCTATTTCTTCATTATTCGTCAAAGTATATAGCATTCTCCAAAATGTAGGGAGTTCAACTCTGAATAAATTCGTTACAGAATATTTCTGTTTGTATTCTTCAGGAATTAAATTATTAGCAATAGGATTACCATAATGGATATTTGCTTTTATCAATTCAATTTTATGATTGATTGCATTTAGAATCATTCTTGATTGCTTATTGGTTTCTGCTTCTGCATTTAACTTTTTATAAACTTCTTCTGCTTCTGGAGATAAAATAATCCTTACTTCTTTCCTAATTCTATCCCTTGCATAATTGCTCTTTTTAAATTCAGATTATTGTTCTCTATCCAAGTTATGCCTCTTAAAGTTACTGCAATTTTATTGCTTCTTTCCAAATATTCCAAGATTATCATTAAAGTTATATGGTTTACCTGTCTCGGAAGTTTTCTTTTTAGTTCTGCCACTGAAGTAACACTCTTATTACTTTTTCTTAAAGTTTCCTCTACCATCATAACTGTGTTTAGAGTAGGCCAATGAACCTGTCTGCTTAAGTTTTGGAATTTTTTTGTTTGTAACATCTTCGTATATTTTAGGTATTTAATTATAACTATTTATTATCAGTGAGTATTTAAATAGCTTTCGATTAAAGGGATTATTCTTCTTCGTACTTTGTCTCATCTTCAACACCTGCCCATTTAAACGCCTCCTGCCTTAGCCGACACGAAAGGCATGTTCCACAATGCATAAGATTATTTTTTGCACCAGCATAACAGCTGAAAGTATTTTTTAAATCAATATTAAGATCTTTTCCTATTTTTATTATATCTTCCTTGTCTTTTTTTATAAACAGCGCATAAATCTTAAACTTACCTTCTGAAACAACTTTCTGAACAGAGTTCATAACATCAACAAATTTAATGGTTGTATCAGGATATGACTCTCTGCCTTCATTTTTAAATCCGGTAAAAATGTGAAAAATTTCTTTATACTTTATGAAATAAGAATCTGCAAGCGCAAGCGCATAAATAAGGAATATTGCATTTCTATAAGGCACATACCATTTTTCCGATTCTTTTTTTGTATTTGCAAGCTCTTTTTTACTTATTTTTTCAGTATTAACCCTTTTATTTATCAAAGAAGTTGAAATTTTTGCAAGTTCTGGCAGGGAAATTTCATTAAAAAAAGCCCCAATATCTTTTGCGCATTTTTTGGCAGAATTTCTTTCCTGCTCGATTGTTCTCTGCCCATAATTTAAAAAAAGGATAACTATTTTTTTATAGTTCAGTTTTTTCTTTACATAGTGTGCAGTTGTCACACTATCAAGTCCGCCAGAGCATAGGACTATTGCATTTTTTTGTCTGACTGAAGATTTTTTCATAAAAATACATTAAAAACAGCGTATATAAACTTATTCTGTGCAAAAAGTTTATAAATCATTTATTTTATAAATCACTATCTATAATAAAAAATGATTGCAGCAAAAATTTTTCTGACAAAAGGAGTTGGAGTTCATAAGGATAAACTTGCAAGTTTTGAGCTGGCGTTGAGAGATGCTGGAATTGAAAAATGCAATATTGTTACTGTTTCAAGCATTTTTCCTCCTGGATGCAAAATAATCTCAAAAGAAGAAGGCGTGAAACATCTAAGGCCAGGAGCAATAACTTATTGTGTGTTGGCAAGAAGTGAAACAAACGAGCCGAATAGGCTTGTTTCTGCCTCAATCGGATTGGCTATTCCAAAGGACAGCAATAACTATGGTTATCTGTCAGAGCACCATGCTTACGGAGACAGAAAAGAAAAAGCAGGCGACTATGCAGAGGACTTGGCTGCAACAATGCTCGCAACCACCTTAGGAATAGAATTTGACCCTAATCTTGCATGGGATGAAAGAGAGCAGGTTTACAAGGGCTCTGGGCATATATTTAAGACAACAAATATCACCCAGTCAGCAGAAGGTGACAAAGAAGGAAAATGGACAACAGTTATTTCAGTAGCAGTTTTGCTTGAATAATCTTTTATGATAATCTGATTTTTTAAACACCCCCTTCTTTTTCCACATTTCACCTCTTTTCATTTCTCTTATTCTCACATTATTAATTAAAAATATAACTACTAATAAATAAGTGGATGAGAGATTTGGAGAATAAATAAGGTGAGGCGAGCGATTGCACGAGCTAAAGAAGATTATATAATGAGTGCAATCGCGAGCAGAGCGAACCAATTTATTTAAAACAAGCATAATTAACTTTATAAGTTAAAGGCAATTAGAAAACTTATGAAGAAAAAAGCAAGCGAGTTAAAAAAAGGAGACAAAGTGAAAATTCTTGATAAAATTTGGATTGTGGATAGTATTGAATTATCAAATATAGGCAAGCAAGGGGTTAAAAAATGCCGTCTTGAACTTTCTTCTGAAACAGGAAAAATGCCCATAATAAGGCCTGCAGATTACCCATTTGAGACAATTAATTAGACTTAAAAACAATTAAAATGATAAATATAATTATTACCTCCTATAACGAGCCAAAAGCCACAAAAAGAGCTGTTGAAATATTTTTAAAGCAAAAAACAAAAGAAAAATTCAAGATAGTTATTGTCGACCCTTTTCCAGAAGTTGAATCTTTTATAAAGAAAGAAATAAAAGACAAAAGAGTTTCGTTTTTTTTAGACCCTGGAGAGGGAAAAAGCTATGCATTAAATATGCTTTTGGAAATGCTTTATTCTGAGAATAAAGAGAATATTTTGATTTTCACAGACGGCGATGTGTATGTTTCAGACAATACACTTTCAGAAATAACAGAATCCTTTAAAGATAAAGAAGTTGGATGTGTTACTGCAAAACCCGTTTCTATTGATGCGAGAGATACAAAATATGGATACTGGTTTTATGTGCTGTTTAAAGGAATAGATAATGTGAGAAAAAAATTTTCTGATGAAAAAAAATTCTTTGAATGCTCTGGGTATTTATTCGCAATAAGAAACGGCATTATAAAAGAATTTCCGATTGATACTTCTGAAGATAGTATTATTCCTTATCTCTTCTGGAAAAAGGGATATAAAATAAAATATTTGCCAAGTGTTGAAGTTTATGTGAAAAATCCTGACAATTGGAAAGATTATTTAAACCAAAAAATAAGGAATATAAAAAGCCATGAAAATCTCGATAAGATTGCTCCAGATATGCCAAGAACGAAATCTCTTTGGAATGAAATAAAATACGGTGCGCTTTTCGCGCTTTTGCAGCCGCGCAATTTAAAAGAAATCATATGGACAATAGAATTATACTTTGCGCGACTTTATATCTACCTAAAAGCATTTAAAGAGCTAAGAAAGAAAAAAGAATATTCTGACGGCTGGAGAGAAACAGAAATAAAATCTACGAAGCCGATGGACTGATCAGATTATCTTTTTAAATTTCTTCAGTTCTTCTTTAAGCTCTTCAAAAGAGCAGACGATTTTCGTAGAACTTAGGATTATCGCACTTAAAGAGTCAAGGGCATTTTCAACTGGCTCATCTGTTTTTATTCCTATACAAGGAATGCCTTTTGCATAGGCATATCCAAGCTCCCAGGCAGTTCCTGCACCAACATGCAATCCATTTAAATTCGCAATTACTAAATCCACGCCTTTAAATCCTTTAATTATATCTCCCTTAAATATCTTTTTTATATCTTTAATTCCTTTTGCAAGTCCTACATCTCTGTGAGGAAGAAATGTCTTAAAACAGAGTTTTTCACAAATACCTGCAATTTTCCCAAGATACTCTCTTTCACATTCAGTGCATAACTTGCCTGCTATGTATGCCTTCATAATATTTAAATAAAGCCCGATGTTTTAAATTTTGTTATGAAGACCTTAAAGATATGCATAATAAAATTAGGAGCATTAGGAGATGTAGTTAGAACTACCCCAATTTTAGAGGCAATAAAAGAGAGATTTCCTGCATCTGAAATAATATGGGTAACTAAAAAAGAAAGTCAAGAGATATTTAAAGGAAACCCAAAAATAAACAAATTAGTCATGCTTCCATATGAGCTAAATGAAGGATTTGATGTTTTGTATAATTTTGACATAGACAAAGAAGCAACTACGCTCGCATTAGAAATCAAAGCAAAAGAAAAATTCGGTTTTTATAACGAAGCAGGGTATCCAGCAGTTTTTAATCCAGGTGCAGAATATTATTTAAATACAATATTCGACGATGAGCTTAAAAAGACAAACAAAAAAACATATCAGCAGATGATTTTTGATTGTGCAGAGTTAAAATGGAAAAAGCAAAAGATGGAAATTTATTTGTCAGAAAAAAACAAAAGTTATGCAGAAGAGTTCTTAAAAAATAACATGATAAAAAAAGGAAAATTAATTGGGATTCATATTGGTTCTTCTTCAAGATGGCCTTCAAAAGCATGGGCAGAAGATAAAATAGAGGAATTCATTGAAAAAGCATCTGTAAAAGGATATCAAGTAATTATTTTTGGTGGGCAAAATGAAACTGAAAAGATGAACAGATTAACACGAAGATTAAATAAAAAAGGCATCGGGATTTTTAAAAATAATCCTGAAAATACAATTGGTGAATTTGCATCATTAGTTAACCTATGCAATATTATGATTTCTGGCGATACTTTGGCTTTACACATATCTTTAGCACTAGGAAAACCCACAATTGGACTTTTTTTCTGCACTTCGCCTGATGAAATTGAAGGTTATAATTTATTGAAAAAAATAGTTTCACCTATCCTTTACGATTTCTTTCCAGAAAGGATGAATGAATACAGCAAGGAATTAGTAAACAGCATAAGTGCTGAAGAAGTATTGAAGCGAATATAGAATAGTATTAAAACCCATTTTTATTAATTATAAAATGGAAGAGAATAAAGAGGAAAAAAAGAAAACAAAAGAAGAGCAAATTAAAGAATGGCTTAAGAATAAAGACAATTTAGCCTTTCTCGGAGTATTTCTTTTTGCAGTAATACTAAGAATATATTATTTTATTATAACTAAAACCCAGCCATTATGGTGGGACGAAGCAGATTATATGGCTTATGCACAGAATCTTGCAGGAATTAACCCCTATTGGACAATCACAGCACAACACAATTCAATATTTCCTTATGCTGCTGCGCTTTTTATGAAAATAGGGGATTCAGAAGCAGTCATGAGATTTTTTCTTGGAGTAATTCCTTCTTTGCTTGTTGTACTGCTGATTTACAAAATTTGTGCACTTCTTTATAAAGATAAAAAAATTGCAGTAGTTTCTTCATTTTTATCCGCAGTTTTATTTGAAATATTATTTAATACATTTAGATTTCATGTGGACATTCCTGCATTGTTTTTCGGATTGCTTGCAATTTATGTGTTTTTCCAGGGCTATGAAAAAAAAGAAAAGATATTTGGAAAAATAAATCCAAATTATGCTATTCCAATTGCAGTAATATTTGTTTTATTATCATATGGAATTAGGAGAGGATATTTCCTTTTTGGAGCTTTTTTTCTTCTTTATCTGCTTTTTACACATAATCTAAAAGACCTTGCAAAAGACAAATATAACTGGATTGGACTTGGTCTGGCAATTTTATTAATTGCTGTCTTAGAAATGCTTATTTTTAATGTTCCAATAACAGAAGTTGCTGCAAAATACGCACATGAAGAAGTGCCTATCAACTTAAGTTCATTTGATGTTTTCAAAATATTCTTTAGCAATCCATACTTGCCCTCGCTAAGCATATTGTTTTATTTATTCTATATAGGGCTTGTTTTAATTGTCTCAAAAATAATCCTTTACACAGGGCATTTTAAAAAATCAGGCAGCATAGAAGCAAAGGCAGATTTATTTTTTATAATTACTATTTTAGCAACAATGTCTTACTTTATCTTTTTCCAAAGGGCAACAGATTATGGAGAGGCGCGATGGTATCTTCCCCTAATACTTGCAGCATTCATATGCATTTCAAGAGCATCGGTTTTCATATATAACCATACTAAAAAATTCAATAAAACCGCCGCAGTAATCCTTCTTGTTTTGCTTATTGGATATGGAGGATATTACGAAGTAAAAAGCGCAGGGCAGTCAATAACTGCCAAAGCATCTTCTTTTGAAGGAACAAGAGAAGCAGGATTTTTGCTTAATGAAATATCAAATCCAACTGATGCGATTATAAGTGTTCCACTTCCACAAATGATTTATTATTCTAAAAGAAATGTTATATCTCCAAAAGGATTTTTAAATGTAAGCTCGAATCAAAATGTAACCCTCCAAGATTTTATATCAAAACTAAAAACAAGCCCTGAAATAAAATATATTATTGTTTCATTTGCAGAGCCAAATCACCCTGATTGGATGAGAAAAGATTATTATTACACAAACCCAAATACTGGACAAACATCTTTGGCAAAATGGGAAATCCCCTTTATGCAAACTTCAATTGATTTCTTAAATAAGAAACAGGACATAAAACAAACAGCGACTTATGGAGATATTTCATTTGAATTTGTTGCATGGAAAACAGAAGTTTTTATTTATGAGATAAAAAGAAATCAAACTTCTGCCTCTTCATAACTTTTGAATAATTTCGAACTGAAAAAAGCATAAATATATCCGAGGGTTATTGCAAAAGAGGCAATAGGATGAATAAACCAAAAACCCTCTCTTCTTTTTAGAGCTATTTTAAAACTGCTTACTAAATTTGGAATAATCAATAAGTTATAAAATGTTGCTCTTAAAAATCTTGCATTTTGTGAAAGAGTATTTTTCTTTAAGTCAAACCAATAAAAATCCCGATTTTCATAATTTTTCATAAGATAATGCCTTACATAAAAAACTCTTTTTGCCAGCATGTGCTTAAATGTTGTTGAGGTTTTATGGTGCAAAACGAGATTCTTTGGCACAGCAATAAAATAATTCTTGCCTGAATTTGCCATTCTGTAAAAGTTCTCTATATCCTGTGTATATCCGCCTGTTTCAAGAAACTCTTTTCTTCGGATTATAAAGCCATTATCTCCTGCATAAAAAAATCTCTTTTTATTAATTTGATAAATGAAGCAATCATCTTTTCTATCATAAAAAAACTTCTCTGGATTCAGAGTTATCTGGGCATTCAAAGAATAATCTGCTGCAAACGGATCTTCTATTCCAAGTGAATTAAGATATTTGTCTGTCAGAGATGAATTTTTTGAAGAAAAAAGGCGCGATTGTACTGCAGTTATTTTGGGATTGTTTTCAAGCATCTCAACAGCACGGCTAATCCAATTTTTCTGCACCAATATATTGTCCTGATCAAGTAAAATAATGATTTCCCCTTTTGCAAGGCGCGTTGCCATATCCATCCCATTGCCTTTGCCTATTGAAACTTTTTTAGGATTATGAATTAATTTTATTAATTTCGGATGATTAGTCTGATAAGAGCTTATTATTTCTTTTGTCCTGTCTGTGCTTCCACCGTCAGCAAGAATAATTTCCATATCTTTAATAGGATAATCCTGCAAAAAAATCCCTTCCAAATAATCTTTTATTATTCTTTCTCCATTATAAGTGCAGGTGACAATGCTTATTTTAGGAGTATCTTTTTTTAAAGATTTTGGCATAAAACTGCATTTTGACAGGGTATATAAAAATAGTTGTGATGAATTATTTTGTGCACTCAATCTCCATCAACGAACCGCGTTTTAAATATGTCAGCATAAGAGCAATTGGAGTTGCAGCAATCTTTGCAAAATTTGAAAAAATAAACTCATGCTCTTTCTTGCCCGTTTTTCTTGCAATATGGAACTTTAACGAGCCATCAAGCATATAAGGCATTTCATAGAGTTTAATGCGAATTATTTTAAACCCAAATTTCTTTAAGAAAAAAGAAAGATTTTCAGGATTGTAATTATATAAATGTCTTGGCACATCATAGCCGAACCAGTCCTGCTTAAATAGTCTGCATAAAAAGCTGTCTGTATTAGGAACAGTGATTATGAATCTCCCCCCTGGTTTCATCCATTTGAAACATCTTTCCAAAAGCAATTTTTGATTAGGCACATGTTCCAGCACTTCTTTTAAAACAATAAAGTCAAAACTATTCTCTTTATATTTTGCATCTTTAACAGAAATTCTCTCAATTCCAAGTACTTTCTCTTTCTCAGCCAGGCCAGGTCCGTATGGCTCAATTCCTGCAGTTTTCATTCCATACTTTCTATATATTTCAAGCTTCATTCCATTTCCACATCCAATCTCAAGGACATTTGCATCCTGCTTGATATAATATTTATATAATATTGGGCTTAATGGGAAAAAAACAAAATTAAACAAGAAAGTTTTTTTAGAATGATAATATGCGGATAGTTTATGATATTTTAATGCAAGAGGATTATAATTATAGAAAGAGTAATAGTCTTCTGAAGGATAGTATTTTGCAAGCTGTTTTTCATTCAGCAGATAGCTTAAGAATTCAAATTTGCAGTTTTGACATTCAATTAAATCAAATTTCCCATTGATAAAATACCCTTTATCCCCCATATTCTTATACTTTAAACTGGTCTTTTTGTTTTTGCACAGCGGGCAATTTTTCCATTTTATTCCTATCGCTTCTGCCTTATTTTCCATCCTTCTTTTGTCCCGATTTTTTTAAATCCTGCAAAAAATGCTGCTGTTGAGCTTAAAATTATCCAAAATAAAATAATGCCGAACCAATTTAGTCCTTTTTTCATTGATTCTTTCAAAGCATAAACAATAAATGGAAAATAATAATTGCCTATTGTTATATTTTGGAGATTTCTTTCATTAAGCTGTGCTCTTGCAACAGCAGTTCTTATTTTTAATCTGAAAATATCTTTGATTTTCAAAGTGTTATAAGTGGTTTTTATTCTTGGCATTTTATCGTTGTCAAACTGCACTATTTTATATCCCTGAGACATAATATAATGTGTTCTTTCAAAATCATCTCCAAGCGAAAGATTTTCCTTGTAAAGGTTTTTTCTGAAGATGTTCGTCAAAAACATTGTCGGTTCTTTTAAGCACCTTAATCCCTCTTTTTCATAGGTAAATTTTTCTTTTTGAAACTCATACCATAAAAAAGAGCTGTATGCCTCCATTTTATAGCCAATATCCGAATTTTCAATTCTGTCTTTATGCCATTCTGCCGGGAATGATTCTGCAATTCCGCCTATTTTAGGATTATCAAAAACAGAGAAAAATTTGTCAAAACTTTTTTTATCTTTGGAGATAAATATCCAGTCAGCATCGTTAATCACGACAATTTCTCCACGCGCTTTTTTTATTATTTCATTGATTACTGCATTCTTTCCCTGCCTTAAATTAAGCGAAAAGTATCTTAAATTCTTGTGCTTTTCTGCAAGTTCTTTTACAATCTCTTCTGTCCTATCTGTGCATCCATCAAGCCCGACAATTATTTCATGCTTTTTTGAAGGCAGATTTGCAATTGTTTCAACACACTCTCTAATTATTTTTTCTTCATTATGCGCAGCTATAAGGAAACTTATTTTAGGCACTTTTGTTTTTTTGGGTTTTAGTTTTTTCAGCATTTTAAAAATTACAAATTATGTACTTTAAATTTATTGGGCAGTTTATCATATATTCTTACAATAAATTTAAATGGAGAGTAAAGCATTCTTAATCGGATTACTGACGAAGCCATTTTTATTGGCGTTATTATTGAGCCGATTTTTGAGCCCTTTTTATCATCCCATTTTGTAGGAATTTCTTTAATATTAAATTTATGCCTTTTGCACAAATAAAGCAAATCAACATCAAATGCCCACTCCAAACTCTTTATTTCAGGAAGAATTTCTTTTATTGCATTCCATTTGAATATTTTTGCCCCGCATTGGGTATCTTGATATGGCAGAAAAAATAAGCTTCTTACAAGAAAATTAAATCCCCTGCTTCTTATAATCTTTCTAATATCCCTTTTTACAACTGCGCCTTTTTTCCATCTGCTTGCAATTGCGCCATTGTATTTATGCAATTGCGCAACAAGTTTCCAGAATTCTTCTGGATAAGTTGCCAAGTCAGAATCAACAAATCCGATTTCATCAAAATGATTTTCAACAGCATATTCAAAACCCTTTAGTATTGCAAAGCCCTTTCCTCCTTTTTTAAAATTAAGTGAGAGTATTTTTTTATTTTTATCAGTATATTTCTGAACAACCTCCTCTGTCCTGTCTGTTGTGCCGTTTATAACAACAAGTATTCTATATTCTAAAATTTTTTGTTTTGCTAATTTGTCAAAAAAATGGCTGTATTCTTCAAGAGTTCTGCCTATACGCTTTTCCTCATTATAAGCAGGCATTATGATGCATAGCATAAAAAAGTGCAGAATAGCAGGAATTTAAAGATTTTCGTGGTGAAGTTTTTAAGTGCAGGAATGTTTAAAAAGAGAGTACATTCGTGGATATATGGAACATCTAAAAATAGCCCTTCATGAGCATGGTACTATAAGCTTTGCGCATGACTGGGAAAAATATCAGAAGTTTAATCCAGAAACCCTTTTAAAAGATTTTGCAGATGCCTGTTTTTCAAGAGGAATTGATATCTGCGCAGTAACAAGCGAATATTGGGAAATTCCAAGAGGCTTTGTTCAAGATAGATTAGGATACCTTGCAAAACAAATTGACAATATGCCATTATATTATCGTGCAGAAAAGTTGGGGAATAATATGCTAGTCGTTGAGCAAAAAACTTCTGGAAAAAAATTGTATTTAGTAAGCGGGCAAACAGCAATAGTTGCAGAACCAATAGAGAATGGAAAGAAAAGGAGATTAGACCATCTTGTCGTCGGCACTAATCAAGTTCCAAATCTTAGAAGTTTAAAAGATACAATTAATTATTGTCACGATAATGGTTTAATTTCGATTGCAGAACATCCTACAATGGACAGAGATTTTTCTCTTGGAGGTTCTGGTATGGATAAAAGCACTCTTTTAACATATTGGGACAAACTCGACGCAATTGAAGGGCATAATTCAATGGTTGCTGTTCCAAACTGGCTTGGATTTTTACCAAAACTTGGGGAATATACAAGAACTCACAATAAACAAGTTCAAGCGTTTGCAGAAAAGCACGGCAAACCATGGGTTGCAATTTCAGATTCACACAGGCTTAAAGACATTGGGCTTAGTTATATCAAATGTTCTCAGGAAGATATTGATTTTTCAGATGAAGAAAAACTTTTAAGCACCCTTAAACAAACAATCTCTAATGGGCAATTTATTCCAGTTGCAAACTATTCAAATATGCTTGGTTGGATACAATGGACAATGCAATTCATGAAGGGAAATAGAGCAATAAGAGATTCTCTTGATGATAAATATCAGCCAAGTTCGAATAGTTTAAAAAGATTAGTTGAATATTAGTATCATGCCACTTGCAGTCACTCATTTTGTTATTGCAGTTATCCTTATTACTTTATTCAGAGATTATTTTGTAAAAAATAAAAAAGATTTCCCAATTTATTATGTCTTCATGGGGGGATTAGCAGGGCTTTTGCCAGATATTGATTTTCTTTTTGTCTGGATTAGCTATATTTTTGGTTATGACTCTTTGGGCATTCATAGAACAATCACACACTCGCTATTTTTTCCCTTGATATTTATTTTATTTTCTTTGATTTTTATAAAAGCGAAACCATTTAAAATCAATAAATCAAAAATAACCTATTCAAAATTATTTTTAATTATTTCAGCAGGGATATTAATGCATTTAATCCTCGATGGACTGCTTTCAGGAAGCATAATTCCATTTTATCCTGCTTCAAATATAGAATTTGGACTTGATTTAGTCGGGCTTATTCCTAATGCAAATTTAAGGGATTTTTTCTTCCCTACTCTTGATGCAATTCTGTTGATTTTATGGATAAGTTATCTTGAATACAAACATGAAATTAGCTCCTTTTTCTAACCGCAATCACACTCATAATTAAAAGGAATAACGAAGAAACAACCATGCCCGTTGCAAACAAAACAAGTGAAGCTCTGAATAAATAAAGGAGGCATATCTGGAATATCAGGAAGAAAACAACATAGGCAGGTTTAAGAGCGCGATTTATTGAAATTCCATAAAGCAGAATTATATTGGATATTGACAAAAAGGAAAATGCAATGCCTGACAGCACAAGAATATTTGATGCTTCAAGATAATCAACACCAAAGAAAACTCTTAAGAATGGCTCTGGAAATATCCATAAAAACAATATAGAAAGCGCGCATAAAATAATTGCTGCAATTATTGATTTTTTCATTATACTTGAAGTATTGCCATTTTTCTCAAACCTTTCAACACTTATCGGAAACATTGCCCTGCTTATTGCAAGAGTTCCAAAAAACACCATTTTTCCAACAAGATTTGCAACAGCATACTGTCCTGCCATTACATCACTGAAAAATTTTTTTGCAAGTATAACATCTATACTCTGGAAAAGCATAATTGCAACAAGTGTGAATATAATGGGATAGCTGTTTTTGTAAATATCAGAAATGTCAGCTCTTTCTTTTTTTAAAGAAAAAATATAACCTAACGGAATAAATGCAATCAGCATTGCAACAAATGCAGAGGAAATAGCTCCAATAACTGCTCCATAAACTCCAAAACCAAGTGTTACGAGACACACTGCAATTACCAATCTTAAACCTCCTTCTGCAACAAGATTAAATCCAAGAGAGTTAAATTTTTTAAGCCCCTGCATAGCCCCTCTTAGCACAGGTATAAGGAAAATAATCGTCACATTTGCCCAGGTTAAAAGAACAAGCAAAAAACTTATTTTAAGATAATATGAAAAAACTAAAATCATAATAGGCATTAGCACAATAAAGATGAGCAGAGAAATCATCGTGCCTTTTCTTAGCGCTTTGCCTAAAAAATACCCAGTCTTACTATTTTCTCCTGATGCGTTGAATTTTGAAACATATTTTGTGACAATTGTCTGTATGCTGTCAGAAGGAATTGCAATAAAATATAAAATTGTTGAAAGAACTGCTAGTGTGCTGTAATCAGAAGGCCCGAGCATTCGCGCCATTAAAAACTGGTAGAAGAAATTAAGAGCATTAAATATATTCAAAAAAATAAACAAAGATATGCCTCCTTTCACAAGCTCATTTGAAAATGTTTTTTTAGTTATCATCTTATTAAATTATGCTGCATTAAACAGGAAAATAAGAAAACCAAGTGCAATTATCAACACCTGAAATCCATAAATTAAAATTACAACCTCCCATTCATAAACTTCTTTTTTAAATTTACTTAATATCTTTATTGCAAGATGCTCTAATCCATATATCTTATCATACCTATTTTTTATTGAGCCATCTTTTTGAGGCAGTCCAAATGATTGTTTTTTAAGCCTGCCCCTTAATTTGAAAATTGTTTCAATACCATAAGGAATAAAAATAAAAACAGCAAACATCTCATAATTTCCGAGAATAGCCATACAGGCAGCCATAGCTCCGACAGAGTATGTTAATCCGTCTCCTGGGAATACTTTTGCAGGATATTTATTAAATAAAAGAAATGCAAAAAGCGCACTAATCATGCATAAAGCAATCACGCTCAGCCATGTGCTTCCTGTAAAAAAAGACATAAGTGCAAGAGCAGACAAAATTAAAATTCCCTGTCCTGCTTCTAATCCATTATAGCCAGCAAGAATATTAAATGTAGCTGAAGCACCTAAAACTCCTAGAGGAATAATAACTAATGCATAAAAAATTCCCAAATTAGTTGTTCCAACAAACGGAATAAATATTGTTGATACTCCTGCATTAATTACCATTAAAGGAATTGCTGAAAAGAGAATAAGCAAAATTCTGGATTTCTTTGATAATCCTCCTTTTCTCCATCCAAATAAATCATCTATAAACCCTCCAAGAGAAACGAGAAGAATAACAGAAAGAATAGCGAAAATTCCTACAAGATTTCCATTTGAAGATTTAAAATAAAAGGTTTTTATTGCAACATATGCAAGAACTCCGAAAACAAATCCAATCACAGTTACAACTCCCCCAGAACCGGCAACTTTTGGCGAGTTTAGTTTATTCATATCATCCCACATAAGCTCAATTTGATGCGCCTTTCTTATCCAGTAGGGCATTAAGAAGACAACTAAAAAAAATGAAAGCACAACTGGGAGCAAAAGCAGGATTTCCATAGTTTATAGAGAAAACGCTGTTTTAAAAAGGTAGTGATTGATGAAAATAGTGCGCTTTCGCGCATTTGCAAATTTTCAACCCCTTAATCCATTTATACCTTAGAAGTTTATATTTTTAATAAGTGCATTAAACAAATTTAACTGAAAAAATAAAAGCCACATGGAAAGATATAAAATAAGGGAAAAGAATGGGATGTTAGAAGAATAGATATTGCTTCGCTCGCACTTTATATTGGCGCTTCGCGCCGGTTATTTTTCAAATCCTACCCCATGAGCACATATGATATCCAAATAATTTAACCAATATTAAAATCAAAGAATAATAAAGGGTAAATAAAAAGATGTTGAATTAGGCAAGGTTATGGATGTTTAAAGAATAAATATAGATACAAACCTCAGAACATTTAACTCCAAAAAATATCCTCTGGATATTTTGTTTCAAGGTATTCACTCTTGAACTGAACATTTGAAGGATATTCAATTTCCCAGATTTTTATTGGGCCTGCAAACTCTCCATTTACAAAAACAAATTCATCAATCTGATTACCGCCCTGCCTTAGATTCTCAATTATAGGATGCGATTCTGTATGCACTAATTTAAAGTTTCCTTCTTCTTCAAACAAATATTTTCTCGCTAAGAATGAATGAACAACTCTCGGGCTTAAATAAAATCCTCCGCCATTAGGAACTAATTTCATCTGTCCTCCTGAAGAAACTATGCTGTCTGCTGCAAAAAATCCAGCATCAAATCCTGCACCAAAGTCATACAAATGATTATTGTAATAAAGATATCTCAATGGAATATTCACTTGTTTTCCATTGCTTACAAAAATTCCTGTTGGCTGGGAGATTGAGCCATTTCGCTTTTCAATCATTATTGCACCTATTCCAGAGTTCTCTTTTACCAATGTAATCTTTGTCCCATTATTTTCATAAAAGATGTCATCATCAATTCCTGCACCGCCGAGATAATATTCTACAATGCCTAATTTTGTCTCCTGTGTCTGCTGCTCATTTAAAAAGAATTGCGGAAGATAACTAGCCCTGTCATAATCTTTGTTAGAGCCAATACTGCTAAATGCGGTATATTTGCCAATATCAGTTGAATCAATTAAAAAGTGCGTGGTATTATGTGCATAAAGAAATTCGAGTGCTTTATTATCCTCAGGAGAGGTAAGAACATAGCGTCCCATCATATGGTTCCAGTAAATAATCGAGTTTCCACCATCTACAACTGTCGCTCTTTTTCCCATGCTTTGAACCCAATATCCGTAATCCCACCAATGCCCGAAAACTGCAGTTTCAGGAGTGCTATTTCTAACCCATTCCATTGCTTTCTGCCATTGTTGTGTATAAATATTTGGATAATAAACACTTGCTTGGCTTACACTTGAGCCATAAAATTGATAAATAGAATAAAAAGAAGCGCTCATTAAAATAATTGCAACAGCAATCATCAAAACTTTTGCAGTATCTTCTTTTGTTTTAAATGCATAAAATAAAGGAGTGATCACAAAATAAGAGGCAATAACTGCGGCAGAAGGAACAAGCACCATTATAAGGCGTATTGCGCCTCTCGCAGCAACCAATGAAATAAAAAAGAATACGAGCAATAAAATCAAAGGATAATCTATTCTTAAAAGTTCAAGCTTGTTATGTCTGCTGTATCTAAAAAATACATAAACAAAAGAACAGACAAAAAACATCATACCCCCAAAATAAAACGTCTTGCTTGCAAAACTTATGCCGTCTAAAACAGAAGAAGAGGAATATCTGCTGAAGATAATTCCTGATATAAACACAAAATATGAGATAGTTATCAAAACTCTTTCTTTTATTTCAATTTTTTTAAATATGTGGAACATTAACAATACAGAGCCTATAAAAAACAATGTGAAAAATAAAGGTATTGTGCCGAACACAGGACCGAAATTTTGCTTCCACTCACCATTAAAAAAAGGTTGTTTATTTTCTGCAACAGTTACAGCCACTCTATTTGTGCTGAGCGGATTCAAAAGATGATTAAATACATCAGACATAATTCCAATAACAAAGGAAGTTCCAAGCACAGCAGTTGCAGAGATTAATAAAATCAAAGCAGTTAAAATAATTGAAACAAATGTTCTTGGCAGTTTAAACTTTTCCTCTGTTTTGCCTATAAAAGAGATTTTTTTGGCATAAGGGTAAATGTATATATCAAATAGGATTAATGCCAATGTTGCAAAAATTGGAATAGTTGAAGTTGATGCAACCAAGTTTATTATAGTATATCTTGAAGAAAAGTATATCATTAGGGGCATAAATGTCACTATCCATAAAATATAAGCCAAAAGTTCCTTTTTTTTCATCTGCCCAAGCATAAAGTAGAAAAAAACAGAAACACCGATTGCCATAAAAACAAAAGTTATTCCTCCCCATACTAATCCAAGAATTGCAGTTGAAATTCCTGCAAATACTGCTGAAATAACAGATTTTTTTAAATTAACATTCTTAAATGATTTAATTGAAAAATAAAATGCAAGGAATATAAACAAAAACCCGACTGACTCTTTTTCAGGAATTCCTGCAATTGTCCTTGGCAAAAGTGCAGGAACAACAGTAAGAAATGCAGAAGCAAGCAAGGCAATTGCATTTGGAATTCTTTTATCACTGAAAAAACCTCCAAATATTTCTCTTGTCATAAAGAAAAAAGCAATTACTGTAAGTGCAAATGCAACAACAGGAAGAATTATCGCAGCATAAGTTATAGTAACTTCTTTTGAAAAAATTGATAAAAACTGGTAAAACCATGCAATAAAAAAAGATAATAATTTCATTTCCTGTGCAGTATTAAATCCAAGAGGCACATATCTCATAGTATCTATTGCCATTAAATTCCCATGCGCCACAATATACTCTGCCCATCTTAAAAATAAAAACGGGTCCAAATCAGGCCCAAGTGTCCAAGTGCCTGTTGTGATATCCTTTAATCCAGGAAGATTTCTCGTCCTGATGTAAACTCCGACATAAACAATTACTGCGAGAAGAACATAAGGAAGAATAAATAATCCTTTTTTAGAGCTCAAAAACTGCTTTAATTGTTCTTTCCTCTTTTCTATTGCCTCTTCACTGCTATTCCCAGGGGTGTTCTCCGAAGTCTTTTCTGCTTCCATTTTAATAATTATAATAAAGCCTACTTAAATTTATTGTTTTAAAAAGTTTTATATGGTTAGAAACTGTCAAGTTAGTATACTATATCTTTTTTAGATTGGATTTAAAATGTATAAATTTTTCCCGGTTCTCCCAAAACCCAAGCACAAACTACACACTTTAGTATGGAGTATACTCAAAGGGTTTTGTGATACCTCCAATTAAAAAGATATAAAGAACTAATGTACAAACTGATTAAGAATTTGAAAAATTAAATAAGTGCGCGAGGCGAACCAATACCTCCTTTTGCTAACACCTTATTCCTTTCCCACAGTTTACATCTTTTCATTGATGTTTTATTTTTACATTAATCCTTTTTTATCCAATATTTTATTATAATATATAAACTCCAATGTACAAGTAGAGTAGGATTTGCAGAATAAAACAAGCAAGCAGGACTGATAAGTAAAATTTATGTTGATTATTCTTATACTTCTTTAAATTTATAGTCTTGTGTAATTAGAATAAAACAGGCGTCACAAACACTTCAATAATCGCTGCAAAAACCAACAGCCCTATTGAAATTATTATAAGCATTAGTGAATCATGCATTATACTCCAGAATTTATCTGTTTTAAACTCCTTTCGCATTATTGAAAGCCCAATTATTCCTCCTGCAAGTGTTCCTGTAAAATATGCCGCGATTTCAGGAAGTCCATGTATCATATATCTTGCAAGACTTAAAGGAAGGGCATAAATATTTGATTTTGCAAATATTACCATTGCCCCGGATATAACACTCGCATTCCATGCTAAAATAAATATCCCTCCTGCTCCGAAAATAAGTGAGAAAAAAATTGTGAATATAAGCACATAAAGATTATTTGCAAAAATTCCCCCAAGCATATTCGCCCCAGTAACAAAACCTGTTGTTTTTGTCTGAATAGTGTACTCCATGACGCAGGTTTCATACGAGTTTGGGCTGTTTATTGCGCAGTAAGTTTCAATCTGCGCCTTATAATTATCAGTAGAACCAAGAACAATATACCAAAAAGAAAATGCAACAAGTAAACCTACAAAAAGCCATAAAAATGAATAGATAATGTGCCCGTGTTCTTTTATTAATCTATAAGAATCAGAGATTCTCTCTTCTTTTTGCTCTTCTCTTTTTATTATAGAATATAAAGAAGGCATGCTAAGCATCACAGTAAATGTAACAATCAGAATTCCCGAATATTTTGACAGAACTGCATCATTCGCAAAAACCCAGGTCACTAATAATATTGAAACGCTTGCATAAACAATTCCTATAAAAAATAATTCCCACGGATGCCTTTCTGAGCTCCGCGGATTAAGCAACATCTCTAACATAAAAGTAAAAGCAAATGCGTGTTTTTAAATATTTGTTATGCGATGAATAAACGAATTAATCTATTTTATCATTTTTTAAAAATTATCTTGCACAGGCATATAAGATATATTTGATTTATCAAAGATATTAAAAGAAAAAATAAAAGAAAAAGAAAAAGAAAATAAATTGCTTATTGTTTAAGGATAAGAGCTTTTTCCTCGTCGGTCAAATCCCTTGTTGTTGGTTCGCCTTTTTCATTGACTTCAGTTACCTTGGCCAAAACCTCTCCAGTTTCATCAGCCATTGCTTTCAAAGAAGCCATTGCTCCTTCTCCAGGAGAACCAGGCGCACCTCGAACTTTACAGCAAGTGCCTGAAACATAATAGGGAGGGAAACTATGCCAGGTATCATTAATTGGCACACAAAGATATGTTTGACCCAACAATGCTCCAGATTTTGCTTGAGGAAACCAATAATTCCATCGTCCATTTGTTTGAGGAATAGTTCCAGAAGGGCACCCAATAGAAGTTCCTGTCCATTCTAAAACTTCACTACTATATCTACAATATAAACCCGCTTCATTTCTCCCGTACCAAGTCATTGCATCATGGCAGTCATTCACATCAACATACTCTGGATATGGTTTAGAAGCAATCACTAAATCCAAATACTCTCTTTTCCAATCTTCAAAATAGGTTACATATGCAACAAGTCCATTCTTGAATTCAACAGGAGTGTATGTATATCCATGAATTTTTTTTGATTCTTCACCAATAGTTAAGGTTATATTGCCTTTCCAGTGACTTTCACGAACGTAATTTGTCACAGCATATTTATATTTCACCCCATCAAGAGTAAAGGTATAGCTCCTGCCTTCTTGCGGAGTTCCATAGTAATAAGGACTATTTTCATAAATCACTTTTCCAGTCATCCCAAACCATCCGCTTAGACTTCCTACAATTAAAAGAACACCTAATGTAACAGAAAGTCCAATCACTAAATTTTTATTCATTTTATCACCTCCTTTCAATCACTTTAATCAAATCCTCCTTTCAGAAGATTAACATTTTGAGGGGGGGGGCGTTATAAATATTTCGGTTATGATTTTTTATTTGCATAACGAAATTACTGGCTCGCTACGCTCGCCATAATTTGGTTCGCTTCGCTCACCTATTTTATTCTGATAATCTGACGCCAATTTATTTATTGGTCTTTATGTAATTTAATTGATACTTCAAAAATAAAAAACACTAATTAACAAATCTAAAATGTTGGAAAATTATGAGATGTTTGAAAAACAAATATTGATTAAAATCTCTTTTTGGTTTTCCTTACAAACTCCTTCGGGCTTAAAATTCCCAATTCAGATATAATCGCCTTTATATTTTTTGCAGGCACTTTTTCAAATGCAGGATTTTTTATAATTATATTTTTTGCGATTTTATCATTCCATACTTCATTATATCCTCTTTGTTCAAGCGCAACGCTATTTTTTGAGAATTTCCACGAGTCAGCGATTATATACAGGGGAAGTTTATTCTTCTTTGCGATTACAGAAATAAGTCCGCTTCCTACCTTATTTACAACATCGCTATTTTTAAGAATTGCATCAGCACCTAAAAATACTATAGAAACTTTTTTTGCATCCTGCTTTTTTTCAAGCGCGATTTCAATCGCGCTGTCCACAAACATTGTAACTTTTATTCCTGCTTTTGAAAGTTCTTGCGCAGTTTTTCTTCCCTGAAATAATGGGCGTGTTTCTGTATTATAAACCTCGAATTTTCTGCCTTTTCTTTTTGCATTTATAAGCGACTTGACAACATTTGTAGAATGGCAATGCGTAAAAACAACAGAATTATTTTTTATAACTTTCAGGACATTTTTATTTATTTTTTCCTGCGCTTCTGAAAAATGCATAAGTATTTCATTTTTGCCAGCACCTTTTTTCATTGTTTCAATAACATTCTGAAGCATTGGCTCTGTCGGACGCGCTTCAACAAGTTTTTTAATTGTTGAATTTGAGGGAGAAATAGAATAAATTTTCACAGCTGCTTTTGCAATATTTGTTGCACCCTGAATTTTAACGCTTTTTATGCCGCGTATTATTCTTTCAACCTCTTTTACCATTTTTCTTAATCTGCCTTGGTTTTATTATATTAAGTAGATAAAGAGATATTTAAATCTTCATAATTGGTTTTTCTAACATCCTATTTCTTTCCCTTACTTTACATTTTTTCATTGAATCTTTTTTATTATTAATATTAATTAAACTATTTGAAGAACCAATGTATCTATGGATTAGCAGATTTGCAAAAAAAGATAATCGAATGAAATGAGCCATTAATTGTATTCATGGTGAGCGAAGTGAGTTAATATAATCCTTTAATTACTTCTTCTTAAATTTTACCTTGCTGTTAGATTTATTGCTCTTTTGATTAACTTTTGGATTATCTGCAGGTATTTCAAAGGAGGTATGCTTGTGTTCATGAGCACATTCGGAAGTATGCTTGTGTTCGTGCTCATACTCAGCAGAATGCATTGAATTAATAATCCTGTCCACCTGTTGTTTAATTGCAAACAGATTATCTGACATCTCTGATTTAAGTTCTTCAAATCTGACTATCTGGGAATTAATAACTTCTTTTATATCTTCAAATGTTTTTGGAACAAAAACCTTGTTTCCTGCATCAACCAAAAATTCTTTTTTATCAATTTTTGACTTGATAAAAATTCCCTTGCCGAATTCAGAATATAATTCTGTAGAAGGTGATGAATTAAACGCTGAGAGATTATATTTAAGCACACCAAGCTCAGCTATTTGATTGTCAATCATCTTAATCTGCTGGCTAATCTGCTCTGTTCTCTGCTCAAGAATTTGCAATTGCATTAAATGCTGCTGATTTCCTGTTTCTGATTCATTTTCCATTTAAGCCACATCCAATACTTTTCTGAATATTATGCTCGCAAATATGCTTGCGATTATATAATAAAGAATCCACCATTTGCCATAAATAGGATTATATATCTTAGAAAACCATCCAAAAATCAATATTAATGGAAGAAAAGTTATGAGCAATGGCTTGAATGAATGCCTCATCAATTCCATACTGTGAGACATCATTTCTTTTTGTATTTCAAGGGTTTTATTTACATCATGCTTAAATTCTTTGAGCTGTTTATTATATTCTTTCTGCTTTGCTTTAAGCTCTTTCATTTTTGCCTGATCTGTGAATATTTTTGTAATAATAACAATAAACAGATTTACAATCAGCGCTGCTCCGATTAAGCTGTATAAAGGATATGCATTCATAATATCTATTAGAGATGTAAATGACACCATATTTATACTTATGAAAGAGCGTTTTTAAACTGTTGGATTATTTTTTAAGTTTCGAATTCTTCTACTATCCCCTGCCTTAATTCATCCATTTCCTGCTGTGAAAGCCGGTTATATTCAATTTCAAAAAGGGGTTCATCTGGAAAAGTCTCTCTTTGATTAACCCAGGGTTTTAATCCATCATCTGCCAAAGCATCATCCATACTTGCTATAGCTTTTCCAAGCTCTCTTGGAGAACGATATTTTTTAATTTTAATAGGATTAATTTCCCTATCATGCAAAACAAATGAATAAGAGATATTTCCTGAAGGCCTTCTTATTGCAAACACATCATAATCCACAAATTCTAATTTCATAAAAAAGCAAAAATAAGCCTGTTTAAAAATATTATTGCAGTTGCCATATCTGCCTGAAATTCAATTCAATAATTTAATAAACCTGCACAATCTCAATAATCTATGGCATTGAAAGTGTATAATACCTTAACAAGAAAAAAACAGGAGTTTAAGCCGATAAAAGAAGGATATGTAGGGATGTACTCTTGCGGGCCGACTGTTTATAATTATGCGCATATTGGAAATCTAAGAACTTATATATTTAATGATTTTTTGAAAAAAAGTTTGGAATTTTTAGGATATAAAGTGAATCATGTGATGAACATAACAGATGTTGATGACAAAACAATAAAGGGCAGTCAAAAAGAAAAAGTTTCTCTGGAAGAATTCACAAAAAAGTATGAAAGAATATTTTTCAATGACCTAAATGCCCTAAACATAAAAAAACCAAATCACATTATTCATGCAACAGAATCAATAACTGATATGGTTAATCTTATAAAAAAGCTGATAAAAAAAGGATATGCATACAAAGCTGAGGATGGAATTTATTTTTCAATTGATAAATTCAAGAATTACGGCAAACTTGCAAACTTGAAAAAAAATAATAGCTTAAAAGAAAGAATAAAAAATGACGAGTATGACAAAGAGAATATGCGCGATTTTGCACTTTGGAAATTTTACACAAAAGAAGACGGAAATGTTTACTGGGATACAGAAATAGGAAAAGGCAGGCCTGGCTGGCATATCGAATGCTCTGCAATGTCTATGAAAATCTTGGGCGAGAGTTTTGATATTCACACAGGCGCTGTTGATTTAATCTTTCCGCACCATACTAATGAAATTGCCCAAAGTGAGGCAGCAACAGGAAAGCTATTTGTAAAGTACTGGCTTCACGGAGGATTTTTAACAATGAAAGAGGGCAAAATGTCAAAATCTTTGGGCAATGTTGTTTATCTTGCAAACATTGAAAAAAAAGGATTCTATCCATTAGATTACAGATATATGTGCTTAACAGCTCACTATCGCTCACCACTAATTTTTACAATTGAAAACTTAGAGTCAGCAAGAAATTCATATCAGCGATTAAAAAATATAATCTCAGAAATAAGAGATGATAAAAAAACAAACAAGAACTCTCTTGAAGAATTCAAAAAAGCAATTGAAGATGATTTAAACATTCCAAAAGCGCTTCAGGTTTTATGGAGTTTGGTAAGGGATGAAAAAGCGCAGGGAAAATATCAAACAATAAGAAAAATGGACGAAGTGCTCGGATTGAAACTGCTTGAAAAAGAAACAATTATAGTTCCTGCAGAAATTTATGCTCTTGTGAATGAAAGAGAAAATGCAAGAAAAAATAAAAATTGGAAGCTTGCAGACGAATTAAGGGAAAAAGTGAATGAATTGGGATATCAGATAAACGATACTGAAAACGGGGCCGAGGTAAAGAAGAAATAAGTGCATTTAGTGCATTTAGTAAAGTATTTTAAACATCATATCCATAATAATTAAAGATATTAAAAGAGGTTAAATTGAAAAAGAAAACACCAATAAAACAGAAATAAAAATGGCAGTACAATTCAACTATCTTGCAAAAAAAGGGTGGAAGCCGAAAAATCCTGATGAGAATTATATTATAACTTTGTTAAAAGTAGAGTTAAGCGAGTCGGCTGTAAAAGAAGGGAAAAAATCAGGAAAAACACAGAAAGAACTATTTGAAAAAGCAGCGGCAACTATTGCTTCAGAATCATCAATAGGCACATGGACAAAGGTTTATGACGGCGAAGATTCGGGTATTCCTCTTGCAGAAAAATACCGTGCTCTTGCTTATGATTTGGACTACAGAAAAAATATGTTCAAAATTGCTTATCCTATTGAATTATTTGAACTTGACAATATTTCAGGATTATTAGCAGGAATAACCGGGAATATTGCAGGAATGAAAATGCTGTCAGGGCTTAGGGTTTATGATGTGCGCCTTCCAAAAAAAATGATTGAGAAGTTTCCAGGGCCTATGTTTGGAGTGCCTGGAATAAGAAAAATGCTTGACAAACCAAAAGGACCAATAACAATAACTGTTCCAAAGCCAAAAATCGGACGAACAGATGTAGAACAGGCAAAACTTGCCTATCAGTTAACAACAGCAGGAAATGGAACTTATGGAGGGATAAAAGACGATGAAAACCTTACAAATCTTGCCTTTAATTCTTTTGAAAAAAGAGCAAGACTTGTTCTTGCGCAACTTGACATAGCAGAAAAACTAACAGGAAATAAAAAAATATATCTCTGCAATTTAACACATTCAAATATAGAAACAATGGAACAAAGGGCAAAACTGATTAAATCATTAGGCGGAAGATATTTTATGATGGATGTCGTGACAACTGGTTTTGCAGCGCTTGACACAATGAGAAGAAAAAATACAGGACTTGCAATTCATGCACATCGGGCAATGCATGCATTTATGACAAGAGATAACTCCCCAGGTGTTCATGGAAATGGAAAATTAAACGGATTTTCTGTATCAATGATATTTTTAGCAAAAATTTTCCGTCTTTTAGGTGTTGATAATCTGCATGGAGGTTCACCTCTTGCAAAAATGGAAGACTATGGTGAAGCAAAATATATTCGGGAAGTTCTTCAGGAACAAATTACAAAACCAGATAAAAAAATTCCTAGCTTGGGGCAGAATTGGCATCATATAAAACCTGTTTGGATGGTTACATCAGGAGGATTGCATCCAGGAGATATTGAAGCAGTTATGAAAATAATAGGAGAAGATATAGTAATCCAGTTAGGTGGCGGAGTTTTAGGGCATCCGCACGGAATAGATGCAGGAGTAAAAGCAGTAGAAGAGGCAATTGAGTGTTATTATAGAAGAATACCTCTTAAAAAATTCGCAGAGCAAAATTCAAGTTCAGAGCTTGCATCAGCAGTAAATCTCTGGGGATACGGGCCGAGGATTGTTTATTAAAAGATTTATTTGATTTTTTATTCTGCAAATTTGCTAACCATAGGTACATTAGAATTTTATATAATATAAATAAAAAAGGTGAAAATAAAAAGATGTTGAATAATGGAAAATTATAGGATGTTTAAATAATAATAATAATAATAATAATAATAATAATAGTGCGCTTCGCACATTATACTTCTAGATTGGATTTAAAATGTATAAATTTTTCCCGGTTCTCCCAAAACCCAAGCACAAACTACACACTTTAGTATGGAGTATACTCAAAGGGTTTTGTGATAAAACAAAATATCAATAAACAAACTTAAAATAAGGCAAAAGTATGGGATGTTAGAGAAATGGATTCTCCTTGCATGTTTATTTTAAAATCTTTAATTCACTAAAAATCGGCAAATAACAACCTTTAAAAGCGCTTTTTTATATGCTAAATTATGAAAAAGCTAAAGTCATCCAAAAAAGAGAATGCAGGAAAACAGGATTATGAAAAATATAGGTGGTTCTTTACTTCAGGAAATAAACTTGTTATTGGCGGAAAAAATGCAGAGCAGAATGAAGAAGTTGTGAGAAAGGCAATAAAAGAAAACGGAAAATTAATTGTAATGCATACAAGCTCTCCTGGAAGCCCGTTTTCAGTGATAATGTCAGAAAATCCGAGTGAAAGCGACTTGGAAGAAACAGCAATATTCACGGGATGTTTCAGCAGGGTATGGAGAGAGAGAAAAGAAAAAGCAGCTATTGATATATTTCTCGCAGAACAGCTTATAAAAAAGAATTCAATGAAAACAGGAACTTTTGGGGTTGTTGGAGAGATTGATAGAAAATTAATAAAGCCAAAGTTATATCTTATCAAACAAAAATCAAAATTGCGCGCAGTTCCATTTAAAACAGATAAAGCAATTTCTATAATCCCTGGAAACATTAATAAAGAAGAATTTGCTGAACAAATTGCAATAAAAATGGAAATCCCTGTTGAAGAAGTGCTTCAGGCATTGCCAACAGGCGGATTTCAAATATTAAAATGAGGCTTATAACAACAGTGCAGATTGGAAAAAATGGAATATCAGAATCTTTGCTGAATACAATTGAAAACAATTTTAAAACTCACCAAAATGTCAAGGTTGTTTTTCTAAAAAATTTTTCAAGAGACAGAAAAAAAATAAAAGAAGGTGCAGAAGAAATTGTTGCGCATCTTGGAAAAAATTACAGCTACAGGGTGCTTGGTTTCACAGTTTTCATAAAAAAATGGCGCAAGGCGCAGAGATAATAAGATTTTTATTCCTTATCAGTAATTTCTCTTTTTATGTTTACTATCTTTGCTTTTAATTCTGGCAGATTAACTTTTATAATATTCCAGACAATATCTAAATCAACGCCAAAATAATGATGAATCATCTTGTCTCTTGTTCCTGCAATTTCTCTCCATTCTATTTTTTTATGTGTATTTTTAAGATTATCAGAAATATTTTTAACTGCTTCACCGATAATCTCAATTTCCCTTACAATTGCACTTTGTTTTAGCCTGTTTAAGGATAATTCTTCTCTATTCAGATTTTCAGAAAAACCCCCTATTGCATTAATGCTCTCCAAAATATGTTCAATAAATACCAAATCAGATTTATCCGTCATATTAGTCTAACCTCTTGTTTTAGGATTCTATTTTTTAGATAGGGACTTAATCCATTATAACTTACTAAATCCACTTTTCTGCCTAATTTTTCAGACAGCTCTATTTCTAATCCTGCAAATTTAAATCCCATATTTTTTGTCGGCTGAATTAAAATATCCACATCGCTATTTTTCTTTTCTTTGCCTTCGGCATAGCTCCCAAAAATTCCTGCCTTTTTTATCTTGTTTTTCTTTAAAATTTCTATAATCTTTGGTTTGATTTTTTTTAAACCTTTTAATTCCTTCCTAACCGTCAACTGATTATCTGCCTCATTCCCTTTGATGCACAATTCTTCTTTAGAGAGATTTTTTCCAAGATAAATTCTTTTTTTCTTAAATTTATCTCCATTTCTTATACTTCTGACTCTGTAATAATATTTCTTTCCATTCTTTTCCTTGATTTCACTATAAACCATTAAATCTATACGGGCACATTCTTTATAAATCTTATTACGTGGACGTAAATCAAAGTCAAAATCTTTATAAACCCATTTCTCAATCCAATATCAGCTAAACTGCACAGCAGTTCTATTGCCGAAAGGCAAGGCTATGTAAAAACCAGAACATGAAAGTACAAACAGTAATTTATACAATAGAGCCAAGAGAATTTAATGATAAATTAGCAGAAGCTCTTAAAAAAATTACTGAATTTGAAGCACCTGAATGGAGTTATTTTGTAAAATCAAGTGTGGCAAGATTAAGGCCTCCTTATAACGAGGATTTTTGGCATAAAAGAGCTGCAAGCATACTTCGGCAATTGTACATAAGAAAGAATGTCGGAGTTAATAGGTTAAAAGCAAGATATGGAGGCAAAAAAAACAGAGGTGCAAAACCATCAGAACAAAGAGATGGTTCTGGGAAAATAATAAGAGTTATACTGCAGCAGGCAGAAAAAGCAGGGCTTGTTGAAAAAGGAAAAGGCAAAAAAGCAGGAAGAAAACTTACAGAAAAAGGGAAACAATTATTGGAGGGAATGAAATGACAGTGTCAAAAAAACAACATCAGAAAAAAATAAAGCTTTCAAAAGCAGCAAAAAGAACAAAGTGGGCTCCATTTTGGGTGATTGTAAGAAAATTCGGCGCTGGAAAAAGGGTTCATCCATCAGCAACAACAAGGACAAGAAGAAGCTGGAGAGGAATAAAACTAAAAATCAAGCCGAGAAGAGTGAAAAAGAGGCACTTAGGTTAAATGGCAAAGAAAAAAGAAACACCTGCTGAAAGAGAATATGTAATCTCCTTAAGAAAGGAAATAGCGAAAGTTCCAAGATATAAAAGAACTCCAAAAGCAATTAAAGCAATAAAACAATTCGTAGCAAAACATATGCGGATTGAAGACAGGGATGTTTCAAAAGTAAAAATTGATAAATGGCTTAATCATGAGATGTGGTTCAGAGGAATTCAAAATCCATTAACAAGGATAAAAGTTAAAGCAAAAAAAGACGGCGAATTTGTAAGAGTCGAACTTGCAGAAATTCCTGAAAAAATAAAATATCTTGTTGAAAGAGAAAAAAAGAAAAAGGAAAGTTCAGAAAAGGCAAAAAAATCAAAGAAAGAGGAAAAACCAAAAGAAGAAATCAAGCCCGAAGAAACAGAAGAGAAGAAAAAAGAAGAAAAGGAGAAAATAGAAGCAGGAAAAGAAGCTGCTGAACAGCACGCAGAAATGACTGCAAAAGAGCACAAGCACGCGCAGGTTCAAAAAGTCAAAAAAACACAGCCAAGACGAATGGCTCTGCAGAAATAGTTTTATAGAATATCGGCTCGCTACGCTCATCTTAAGCGGAATTAGTGGTTCATTTTATTCACCTTTTTATTCTTTTGCAAATCTGACGACATTTGTACATTGGCTCTTTATGGACTTTAATTTGATATTAAATAAGGTTAATTGAAAAATAAAAACTCTAATGTGCTCACTTTAAATAAGGAAAAGGAATGGGGTGTTAGAAAAACTCTTTTTAAGAAAAATCTAAACTTCCCTGTCTATCTTCATGTTCAACACCAGAATAATCCGTAATTAGTCTGCATTCAATGCCATAAACTTGTTCAATTTGCTCTGCAAGAGTTCTTGCTTTATCAAGATATTCTGGGCTATAAACTCTGACAAAAGGCGTAGAAACAATATCTGAAACAGCCACTTCTATGCGCTCATTAAGATTATCTTTCTGAGGGTATACCACCATTACATCTGGATGTCCAAGAGAAACTCTTTGAGTGCCAAAAATTTCTCTTGCTTCATCAATAATTTTCTCTAATTTCGCTTTTTCAGCTTTTCTTTTAATTGTTGTATCTACAATTGTTACCATTATTTTTTTATTAGAATAGGATTTATAAATTATTATATCTTGGAAGAGATATGTTGAACGAATTAAAAAAAGAATTAAATTCTATTGCAAATCCTGAAAAAGCGCAGATTCTCCAAAGATTCTTCAAAACAGGAAAAGGCGAGTATGGTGAAGGAGATATTTTTCTTGGGATTATTGTTCCTGAACAGAGAAAAATAGCAAAAAAATATTCCGATTTGACATTAAATGCTCTTAAAGAATTGCTAAACAGCGAAATTCATGAGCATAGATTAATTTCTTTGTTTATTTTGATTAATAAATATAAAAAATCAGATGAAGCTGAAAAAAAGAAAATATTTGATTTTTATCTATTAAATACGAGGAAAATAAATAACTGGGATTTGGTTGATTTAAGCGCACCAAACATTGTTGGAGAATATCTTGCAAACAAAAACAAAGATATCTTATATTCTCTTGCAAAATCAGATAATTTATGGGAAAAAAGAATTGCAGTACTTTCGACTTTTTCTTTTATAAAAGAAAAAAATTTCAATAATTCTTTGAAAATATCAGAAATGTTGCTGAATGACAAACACGACTTGATTCACAAAGCAGTCGGCTGGATGCTGAGAGAAATAGGCAAAAGAAATGTTAATTCAGAAAAAGAATTCTTAGATAAGCATTACAAAGTAATGCCGAGAACAATGCTTCGTTATGCGATTGAGAAATTCCCGGAAGAAGAAAGGAAGAGATACATGGATAAAAATAATTAATATCTATTTTATTTTAAAAATTACGCATTCTTGAATTCAGAAGCCAATTTTTCTGCGTCTTTGTTTATCTGCTCAATTGACTCCTGAATTGCTTTTTTAGGAGTTTTACCCGAGGTTTCAACTCTAAGAATTGCCGGCTTGTCAGGATGCTCTCTTTTCCATGCAGCGAATTTAACAGCTTGTTCTTTATTAAGATAAACCCTAAGTATTTCTGCAATTGTAACACTTCCTATTTGAAGTTCAATCGCGTCTTTTTCATCAGTTAATATTTTGACATCCATAATCTTATACTAAAAAAAGTACTTATAAAGCTTTTGATTGTTGCGGCTCTGTCTGAAAAGAACAGGCAAAATAAATGGTGCAAAGCTTTATAAATGAACTCCCTTTATAAAGGGTATGAGCGCAAACCTTTCTGTTCAAAATATCGTCGCAACAGCTTCTCTTGGCAAGCCGGTTCAGCTTACAAGACTTGCGAGAGTGCAGAGCAATACAGAGTATAATCCAGAGCAGTTTCCAGGGCTTGTTTTAAGAATTAAAAAGCCGAAATCAGCGGTTCTTGTTTTTAGTTCAGGAAATTTAGTATGCACTGGCACAAAATCAATTGCACAGGTAAGGGAAGTTATAAATCAGGTAATCAAGCAATTAAGGAAGATTAATGTAAAAGTAACTGATAAGCCAAAAATAACTGTTCAGAATATAGTTGCGAGCGGAAGCATTGATTTAAAGCTTAATCTTAATTTTCTTGCACTTGCTCTTGAAAATACAGAATACGAGCCAGAGCAATTCCCCGGACTTGTGTATAAATTAATAGAGCCAAACGCAACTTTTTTGTTATTCAGCAATGGGAAGCTTGTATGCACTGGAACAAAGAACAAGGCGCAGTTAGATGAAAGCATGGTAATACTCAACAAGAACATAAAAGCAGCAACTGAAGGGAAGAAATAACCCTCTTTCTTATATATTCTCCAATAGAAATCCATATAAATGATTGTCACTTTTGTTCAATATGGATAAAGTTAAAACAGAGGAGATGATAACAGAAGCGAAGGAATTCTTCAATTCTTATAAAAAGCAGATAGGTGAAGCTGTAAGAAGCGCAGATAATACTGTTTATGTCAGTTTTGATGACTTGGCGAGTTTTTCACCAAAACTTTCTGAATTATTTCTTGAGCGTCCTGAAGAGATATTGGGAATTTTAGAAATTTCTCTTGCAGAAACAGAGCTGATAAAAAATCCGCGCATAAGATTTACCGACATCCCAAAGAATAATTTTGTAAAAATACGAAATATAAGGGCTAAGCATCTTAATAAATTAGTCTGGGTTGAGGGAATTGTGAGGCAGGCGAGTGATGTAAGGCCTCAGGTGGTAAGCGCGAGATTTGAATGCCCTTCATGCGGGACAATTATTTCTGTGTTGCAATTGGAAAAAAAATTTAAAGAGCCGACAAGATGCTCTTGCGGAAGAAAAGGATTTTTCAAGCTCGTAAGCAAGCAGATGGTTGATGCGCAAAGATTAGTGGTGGAAGAAAGTCCTGAAGCACTTATAGGTGGAGAACAACCGAGACGAATAAATATTTTTCTTAAAGAAGATTTAGTAGAGCCAAAAATGGAAGAGAGGACAACTCCTGGAAGCAAGATAAAAGTTTTTGGAGTTCTTAATGAAGTTCCTGTTCCTCTGCCTATGGGAGTTTCAACGAGATTTGATTTGGCAATTGATGCAAATAATATTATTCCTCTTGAAGAAACTTATGAGGATTTGAGAATTTCAGAAGAAGATGAATTACAAATAAAAGAACTATCGCTTGATCCAAAAGTTTTTAAAAAACTTTCAGACAGCATTGCTCCGAGCATTTACGGATATGATGAAATAAAGCAGTCGCTTGTTCTGCAGCTTTTTGGCGGTGTTAAAAAAGAAAAAGTAGATGGCACTGTTTCAAGAGGGGATATTCATATACTCCTTGTAGGAGATCCTGGAGTTGCGAAAAGTATAACCCTGAAATTCATTGCAAAAATCGCCCCAAAAGGGCGTTATGTCGTCGGAAAAAGCACTTCTGGAGCAGGATTGACTGCAACAGTTGTAAGAGATGAATTTTTAAGAGGATGGAGTTTGGAAGCAGGTGCGATGGTATTAAGTAATAAAGGAATTGTTTGTATCGATGAAATAGAGAAGATGGATCCACAGGACAGAAGCGCAATGCACGAAGCGATGGAGCAGCAATCGGTCACAATCTCCAAGGCAAATGTGCAGGCATCTTTGAGAGCAGAGACAAGTGTTCTTGCAGCAGGAAATCCGAAATTCGGAAGATTTGACCCTTATCAGGCGATTGCACAGCAAGTTGATATTCAGCCGACTTTGCTTAACAGGTTTGATGTGATTTTTATGCTGCGCGACATACCTGAAAAATCAAAAGATGAAGCAATTGCCTCGCATGTTCTTTTAGAACATCAGAAATCCCATTCAAGGGGACCTATTGAACCTGATTTATTTAGAAAATATATAGCATATGCCAAGCAAAAAGTCAGTCCTAAACTTACAGATGATGCAGTTGATGAAATAAAACAATTTTATGTTGGACTTAGAAACAGCCCGACTTCTTCTGACTCTCCTGTAAAACCAATTCCTATTACTGCACGACAGCTTGAGGCGCTTATTAGATTAAGCGAGGCCTCTGCACGCTCACGGCTTTCTGAAACAGTTGATAAAGCAGATGCGATAAGGTCAATTAATCTAATGAAATTTTATCTTATGCAGGCAGGTTATGATTATGAAAGCAAGAATTTTGACATTGACAAAATTGTTACAGGAATTACAAGTTCAAAAAGAGGAAAGATAATAGAAGTGAAAGATGCGATTCTGCGCCTTGAATCAAGAATTGGAAAATTAATTCCTGTTGAAGAAATTGAAAAAGAACTTGAGGGAAAAATCGCAAGAAATGAAATTGATGAGGCGCTTGAAAAACTTTCAATTTCAGGAGACATCTTCCATCCAAAAAAAGGATATGTGCAGAAGCTGTAATTTTTGATTTATAGCGAGAGACCAAAATATCCCCCCATAGTTTTTTGTTCTCTCGAATATATCAACTGACAATTTGGGGAATTATTTAAGTCAGTTGCTATAGTTTGTGAAAATTTAGGCAACATAAAATTATTTAAAGATAAATAACCTAATCTATTTATGAATTCATTAAGCGACATATTAGGTATGATAGCAACCGAAGCTGCTGAAGCTATTGAAGAAAGGGCAGGCATTCGTTATTATAAAACTGATAGACCCATTACGCCTATCCATTTTGGGCTTGAAATTATCGAAGAAGAAAACGGAACTTATACTTGGGTTGAATAATAATTCTTTTTGGAAAGAAGAATTTTAGCATAAATCTTACTCACAGCCTCGCTCCGCTCGGCTGTATTTGGCTCGCCCTGCTACTCGCGATTGTACTCACCTCGTTTATAACTTTAATTGCGTTCGTCCAATCGCTCGGGCTCGCCTTAATTTGTGCGCTTCGCACCTATTTTATTCTGCAAATCTGCTACCATCCATACATTGAAATTTATATTTTAAAATATTAAAGAAAGATAAAAATAATAACCTTCCAATGAAAAGATGTTAGATAAGGAAAAAGAATGGTGTGATAGAAGAATAAACTCAAAATCCCTTGGCAGATTTTTCCGAAGTTATTAATCTTAAACCTCTCTTAATTTAAAGAAAACAATTTAAGGTATTACACATACATTAAAATTAGATTTCAGATTTTAGAAAATTTATATAACATTAATTTAAGGATATATTTATGTGAAAATCTATTTATAATCCATCATTTCTAACGCGCTCAACTATGGTGTCAGGATTTCCGCGTGATATTTTTGAAGCATCGATGACTAATTCAGGATGTCTTTGATAATACCTCGCGGATCGTTCAACACTTTTTATTGCTTCTTCTCTTGTTCCGCTTGCTAGAAAATATTGTTCTATAGAATAATCCAATTCTGCTCTTCTACTTACTTCACTTGGGGGTAAATGAGGTACATCCATATCCCTTCCTTTATCTTTGTCAGTCATAAAATCTTTTGCTCTTTTAAGTTTATATATTTATTTATTGTCCAATACAACTATTATCTTTATGCGCTTCACTGAATAAACCTTTAAATAAGGTGTTTTATTTTAATTAAAATGGCTGATTTTAAGAGGGCAACAGCATACAAATTGAGAATAGGCGACTTGTTCAAGGCAAAGAAAATAACTGATGGTGAAAAATTATCTTATCTTGAACTTGGAGAGAAGAGGATAAACCGAGCTAATCTTATCGCAAATATTGTAGAAAAATATGAATCTGGAGAAAAGCAGTATGTTAGTTTCACGCTTGATGATGCTTCTGGACAGATAAGAGTCAAGGTTTTTGGAGATGATGTTGCAAGATTTGCAGCAATTGGGCAGGGCGATACTGTTGCAGTTATAGGTGTTTTAAGGGAATATAATGGCGAGATTTATATTACTCCTGAAATAATAAGGAAACAGGATCCAAAATATCTTTTAGTAAGAAAAATTGAGCTTGAAAAAATGAACTATGTAAAAATAGAGGCAATTGAAAATATGGCATTTTCAGACAAGATTAAAAAATTAATCAAAGATTCAGAGCCAGAGGGCATAAGCTCTGAAAAACTTATTCTTGAATTGCATGAATCTCCTGACTTAATAAATCAGGAAATAAAAAGAGCATTGGAAGGCGGAATTATTTATGAGCCGCGCCCGGGAATTTTGAGATATCTGGGGATGTGAGGAGAAACTAAATTATTTTTTTAATCATAACATAACTTTCCTAAATTCCTCTCTTTTCATTTAAATTATTATCTTGATATCTTTCAATTGAAAATCAGGAAAATTAACATATAATCGGCGTAGGATTTGAAGAATAAATTAAATCGCGCAAAGCACACAAATTTTACCCAATCATTTTACCCAACCATCAATAGTCCGGCCATAATTAATATTCCCAGTACAAATAACATTACCTGTATAATTGAATTTTTTAATTTCACGTCTTTATGTAATTCTGGGATTAAATCTGCGCAGGCAATATAAATAAAGTTTCCGGCTGCAAAGGGAATTAAGAACATTAAGAAAGATTCGCTTGAGGCACCTATTAATAGCACAATTATTAATCCAATAAATGCTGTCAATGCAGTTAAGAAATTAGCTAATAATGCTTTTGTTTTTGAAAATCCTGCATAGAGTAATATCCCATAATCTCCTATTTCCTGAGGTATTTCATGAAAGATTACTGCAAGAGTTGTTGCTATTCCAACTGGAATTGATGCAAGATAGCTTGCGCCGATTATTATTCCGTCGATAAAATTATGCACGCTGTCCCCTATTAGGTTCATTGCTGACAAATGATGAGGATGAGATTTTGAAGTTAGATGATGGCAGTGGCGCCAGTGGATTATTTTTTCTGTAATCAATGAAAAACCAATTCCTGAAAGAACATAAAACGAAATTATAAGAGTAAACCCCGTTTTTTCAACTGCTTCTGGGATTAAATGTATAAATGCATCTCCTAAAAGTGCTCCTGCAGAAAAGGCAATTGCATAAACTAAGAGTTTTTCAAGCTTGTCTGATTTTATTGAAATTGCTATAATTCCGACTATTGAGATTAAACTAATTATTGCAATACTTAAAAAAGAGTATAGGTATATATCAATCATTTTAATAAAAGCACTATTTAATTATTAAATTTATCTTTTCCTTTTATTGAGCCAGTAGGCTATTGCAATTACAATTGCTAATCCAATTAAAGAAATAATAAATCTGAATGCACTCCCTGCATTTGGCCAGTAATTTGCTGCTCCATAAATTAATGTTATCACTCCTCCGAGCATTATGCCTGCGCCAACTGACTCAAGTGCAAATAATGCTGCTCCAATTAGAATTAATATAATTCCTACTGGGACAGTTATTAAAAAAAGTGTTTTTGAAAATGTTTTTTGCGCGTTCTCTAATTCTTTATTGCACTGATAATACAAGTCACAATATCCGCTCGGAGTGGTTTTTGCAGGCATTTCCCCATAAGTAGGATTCCATTTTCCTCCTGCTGTTTCACATTCTGCAGGAGTATTAATGTTATATGATGAAGTGCTTATATTTCCGCAATAGGTATTCCAGTCAGGAGCTTCCATATAGAAGGTTTGTATGCCATATATAGCAACAAAACTTGATAGTATCATAATTGCCAGCCCGATTATTATGTTCTTGATTTGCATATAATATTTAAGTTATTCAGTATTATAAACCTTTTTAAACCCGGAGACAATTGATAAATTATGGAAAATTATGAATTACTTTTGGAAAAGGCATTTGGCGGTTTAAAGCCAGTTGTTTTTAGCAAGGGCTGTGATAGATTTGAAATTCCAAAGGCCGATTCGAGGGTTATTGGAAATAAAACTGTTTTAAACAACTTTATGCATATATGCTCATGCTTCAGAAGAGCACCAGAGCATCTGTGTAAATTTCTTTCAAAAGAACTTGCGGCATTTTCAAGAATAGAGGGAGAGAGAATTGTTTTTAATAGAAAGATAAGCCAGTCACTTATCAATGAGAAAATAGCACTTTATACTGAAAGATATGTTTTTTGCAAAGAGTGCAGAAAACCCGATACAGAACTTATAAAGCAAGACGGGCTTTTTTTCATACACTGCCTTGCATGCGGAGCAAAGCACAGCTTAGGAAAGGCGTAGTTTCTATTTCTCAAATCATTAATTCGCTTGGGGCATTGATTTTTTATGTTAATTATAGCGAGAGACCAAAATATCCCCCCATAGTTTTTTGTTCTCTCGAATATATCAACTGACAATTTTGGGAATTATTTAAGTCAGTTGCTATAAGATTAAAAAGGAAAAACACCAATGAACAAATCTAAAATAAGGGAAAGATATGAGGTGTTAGAAAAATAGTTATTCGCTCACACTTTATAATGGCGCTTCGCGCCTGTTTTATTCTGCAAACACTTAATCCATTTATACATTGGTTCTTAGAATTTTTTTAATTTATATTAAGAATAAAAGAAAAATAGAGGAATTTAAAAGATACAAGGCGGGGGAAAATTATGGGATATTAACAGAATTATCTGAAGGTTCAATTGTCAAAAATTGTATGCCTGAAAATATTGGGGATATCACAGGATAAAAGAATTTAAAAATGCCCATTTCTATTAGGATAAATAAATATTGCTTAAAGGAGGTAAAAATGGTTGAAGCTTATTGTGTAAAATGCAAGAAAAAAGGACAAAAGATGAAAGACGCTGTAGTAGCACAAACATCCCGCGGAGGATATATTGCAAAAGGAAAATGCCCTATTTGCAGCACAACAATGTGCGCTATGCTCTCTAAGGAAAATGCAGATAAAGCTGTTAAAGAAGGCGCAAAAAAGTCTTTTTGATAAACCGAAAGGTTTTTTAGCATTGCTTTTGATTTTCTATAATGGATAATTCTAAATTCCAAACAAATCCAGAAGGCAGCGAAGAGTTTATAAGAATCAGGATTCCAAGAAGAAACGAACTTGTTGGAATTGTTGACCAGAGAGTTGGTGCAGGAAGAATGATTGTAAAATGCAATGATGGAAAGACACGAAACTGCAGAGTACCTGGAAGACTGAAAAGGGCTTTATGGATTAGAGAAGGAGATTACGTTATAATTGAGCCGTGGGAATTTGACAATGAAAAAGGGGATGTTTTATTTAAGTATCCTTCTAATCACGCAAGCGTGCTAAGAGAAAAAGGATTTTTGAAAAATATTGATGCTGGTTTTTAATATGAGAGAGATTTATATAAAAAGTATAAGAAAACTTCGTCAAAATAAAGAAGAGATTGAATCAAGACTTAAAATCAAGATAACTATCAAAGGAACAAATGTTTTTATAAAAGGCAATTCAGCTGACGAGTATTTTGCTGAAAGAATTATTCTCGCGCTTGATTTTCCATTTCTTCCTGAAGACGCTTTTTTATTGATGAAAGAAGATTATTTGTTTGAAGTGATAAATATAAAATCTCATACAAAAAGAACAGATTTTGAGGTTATTAAAGGCAGGATAATAGGAACAAAAAGAAAGACATTAAAAGTTCTTGAAACTTTGACAAACGCGGTTTTTGCAGTCAAAGATAACGATGTTGCAATAATTGCGCCGGCTTATGAAATGCATAAGGCGTATCAAGCGATTATTTCGCTTATTCACGGAAGCAAGCAGGGGAATGTTTATGCGCGCCTTGAAAAGGCGCGGAAGGCGCAACTAGGTGAATAATTTTCTTTAAGCACATCATAACTTTACCTTATTTTAGGTGAGCACATTGGAGTTTTTATTTTATTCAATATTAAATTAAAGTATTTGAAGAACCCATGAACAAATGGCGTAGGATTTGAAAAAGGAAAACATGCGCGAAGCGCACAAATATTACCCTTCAGGCGAGCGAGGCGAAGCCGAGCGATTGCACGAACTAAAGAGGTTTATACAATGAGTGCAATTGTGAGCAGAGCGAGCACATTCCGAGCCCAGCCAATACTTTAGTTATATTTATAAACATCCTAATTTTTTGTTTATCATGCCTCGGTAGCTAAATAGGATTGGTAAAGTATTTAAACTATTGCCTGTTTATTTTTGTATGTTTTATAAATTACACAATCAGAGGGCATTAGTAGGTAAGGCAATTAAAAAAGCGGGTTCATCTAGAAAATTATCCCTCCAAATTGACATTCCTAGTTCTTCAATTGATAGATATCTTATTGGAGCATTCATGCCCCAATATAGGGTTGATAGGGTATTGGATTTTATTGGAATTAAAAATAGTAAAAGATATATAGAAAAAATATTTGAAGACAATTTTAGGCAACGTTTGGGAGGATTAAAATGTGTCAAGGTTAAGAAAGAACAAGGAATTTTTGATAGAGATATGAAGAAGATTCATGAGATTCAATCAATAAAATTAAAAAAATGGCATAAAGATATGAAGAAAAATAACCCTAAAGAATATTATTTATTGCAGTATAATCGATTTAAGAAAATTGGGGGATATAAATTTATAACCAATAAAGGAGAGTTTGTAAGAAATAAACTTGAGAAAGATGCTGCTGACTTATTATATGCCCTAAATATCCCTTATGAATATGAACCATTAATTAAATCTGAAAATAGGTATTTTTTCCCAGATTTTGTGATTAAAAATAAGATTATATTGGAGTGTACTTCTTGGAGGGGAGAGATTAAAGCTTATAAGTTAAGAGATAAGACAAAATTTCTTAAAAAGAGATATAGTGTATTTGTCCTAATCCCAAAAGATTTATATAGCTACTATCGGATTTTAGATAATCATTTAATCTTAGGATTAGATGAACTTGCCTCGGTAGCTCAGACTTTTTTAGCTGAAAATGGCAAAAGAAAGGAGCAACAGGTAGAGCATGCGACTGTTAGAAGTCGCCCTACATCGGTAGGCCCATACGGAAATCGCAGGGTCAGAGGTTCGAGTCCTCTCCGAGGCGTTTTATGATTAAAGTATATTTTTTTAAACAACCTTTAAATAATTCGTTCAATTAGAGAAAATATGAAAAGAAGAAGTGTGAAGAAAAAGAGAGATAACAACCTGCACCACAAATTTGTTAAAATTCTTTTGAAATACCCTGTTAGTAATATTAAATTTTCTAAAAACCGGATATCCCTCAATTTTTTTGGGCGCAGAATTTCAGACAAAATCACCCTCAAAAGAGAGGATCATGTTGCAGAATGGAGCAGAAAGAGAAGGGAAATTTTTATAGACAAGAATTTTGGCAATAAAGAAAAGGAAAAATCATTCCGGGCTTTATGCATTCACGAATTAATTGAGAGATTTTTAGTCAAGGAATTTGGACTTAAAGTTGATGAAGAAGCGCATATTGTCGCCACGCAGAAAGAAAAGGAATATTTAGAAAGTGTAAAAGGCAATTGGAGAGCACATGAATTAAAAGTATTCTGGGATTGGCATAAACTTGGAGAGCACTAATGAAATTTGAAAAAGTAAAACTCAATAAAAAACTTTTTTATTGGACATGGAAAGATTTGCCTTTTTTGCCTTATGCTTGGCTTGAAGAAAAAGAGCTGAAAACTTTGCCAACGCCTTTTTTTCTTACTGAAATACACCCTAACTGCCATATTGGCTTTGAATCAAAAGAAAAAGACGAACTGACAAACATAATAAAACTTCCAGACAGCTTTGAGAAATTAGAATTAGACAAAAATTTAAGAAAGGACTTGAAGAGAGTTGAAAAGAAGAATGCTGGTGTAAGAATTGTATATAATGAAAAAAATGCTCTTGATAAAAGCAAAAAATGGTTTTTGGAACTGTGGAAAGAAGACAAAAAAGATTTTCAAAGGAGAATTAAATTATGGAAAGGAAAATGTTATACTCTTAGTGCATATATTGGGAAAGAATTAATCGCTGTACATATTGCAATGAAAGAAAAAGATACAATTTTTTATTTGGGCTGTTGGTGGAATAGGAAACATAAATCCTTATCTGCTCCAATTTTCCTGCTTAAAAGAGACATAGAAAGCGCGATAAAAGATAAAATGGAATATTATGATTTAGAAATTGGCGATCAGCCATATAAGAAAAAATGGGGAGTTATTGAAAAGCCTACAAAATATTATGCAGTTCTCACAAAAGAGCTTGCGGATTATCTTGAGATAGAAAAGTATATTAGAATAAAAAAGTGATTAAGAACAAGAGTATTCCATAAATCCCTTGGAATGCTGTCAAATTAATAGGATATACCTTTTTGAAATTTTAATCTTTAAACACCCCCATTCCTTTGCCTTATTTTTAGCGAGTTCATCAGTGTTTTTCCTTTTTACACTTAATATAAATTAAAACAATTAAGCAACCAATGTATGAAATGGACGACAGATTAGCAGAATAATTTGTTTTTCTAACACCCCATAATTTCCCCCTAATTTAACATATTTTCATTTTCAATTTGTTTAATATTATATAAAATCTCCAATCTTTAAATTGAAATTAAAGTGTATAGATTTTTCTCGGTTCTCCCAAAACCCAAGCACAAATTCCACACTTTAGTGTGGAGTATACTCAAGGGGTTTTGTGATTAAATAAATCGTGTGCTGATTATTCTTATGTTCCTTTAAGTTGGCAATATCAATGTTTGATAATATTTATATAGTTGGGATATTTATTGTTATTATGGAGCTTGACAAGGCAATTAATCTAAGGAGCAGTGTCAGAAAATTCAAGTCGAAAATGCCTGACTGGAGGGATATTATTGAAGCAGTTGATTATGCGCGCAAAGCACCGCTTGCAGGAAATATACCTTCTGTACAATTTATACTTGTTGACAAGCCAGAAATTATAGCAAAGCTTGCAGAGGCTTCACAGCAGGATTTTGTTGCAGATGCACATTTTGCAGTTGTTGTTTGTTCTGATAGAAAAAATGTTGTAAGAAGTTATGACGAGCGCGGAGAAATTTATTCAAGACAGCAGGCAGGAGCTGCAATTGAAAATTTTCTTCTCAAAATAACTGAGTCAGGATTAAGCACTTGCTGGGTTGGAGATTTTGTTGATGAACAGGTAAAAAATATTTTAAGAATACCTGAAAATATTGATGTTGAGGGAATTTTTCCAATTGGATATCCTTTTTTGAAAACAGCGCAAAAAAGAAAGCCCTCACTTGACAGATGTCTGTATTTCAATAAGTATGGAAATAACAGGATGAAGCCGTTTGTGGAAGTTGAGGCGCATTAGTTTAGTGCTTTTATTTTCAAAGAGATTTCTTTTAAACTATTATCAATATTTTTATACCATAAATAGTCAATTATTAAAATTGTCGTTACAATGATAACACCTATTTTAAGATTTTCTTTATTCCAGATAAATGTGCCAATAAAAGATAAAATTCCTATTGTTCCTAAAGCTATCACTCCATTTAGATAGTGAAGTTGTTTTTGATAAGCCAAATCCAACCTATTTTTCTCAAATGATTTGGACATTTTAGTTTGTATTTGAAATTATTAAATAAGAACCAACTCCAATAATGCATAATCCCAAAATTAAAGGCAATATATTTTTATCTGATTGCATAAGAACAAAAAATCCAGACAATAAAATCAAAATTCCAAGAATTATGGATTTATCTTTTTTCATTATTTTTTAAGCGAAACCTCTTATTTAAGCTTTTTCGCTCAAACAGCAAACCTCAGCAACGCACCAATTCCCGACAAATTCAAAAACTGCTGTCCTTCGCCTGTTTCATCAGAAACTATTTCAATATTTGTTCCCATCTGTCCTGCAATCAGAGAAAGTTCTTTCATAATTACTTTTTGTGTTTTTGAAGATAAAATAAGAGTGTCAACTGCACCCTTTTCAAGTGCATTTTTTACATTTTGATATCCATAAGCCGCCTTGTCAGGATTTTTTCCAAGAGTGTTAAAAAATCTCTCAAGTAATTTTTTTTCTTTTATTATGTCCTGCTGTGCAAGCTCTTCTTGCGCTGCTTCAACAAGAAGCTGCAATCCATGCTCGTCTGCATAGCCAATATCTTTTACAGCCATAATCTTATTTTTCAGTGCAGTCACAAGCTCGCCCTCTTCAATAAATTCTTCTTTTGTAGGGATAGGACCTCCAATTAATATTCCTTTAAGATTTGGCATTTCAAAAAAAGCGCTTTTCATTGTTTCTGCTACTCTTCTATAAAATTCTTTGGCCAGTCCTTCTGTTATTCTTGCAAAGCGCTGAGAGCTCTGACCCCCGGCTCTTATTTTTCCAGGAACTCCTGAAGTCATTTTATGCAGGACTTTTATTCTTGTGCCTTCTAACATTCCAATAGTTGCTTCTTTTCTTTCTATTACCAGCAATCCATAAATATCTCTTGATTCACTCATCTCTTTGAGAGGTTCTGTAACAAAAGTTTGGTCGCAACGATAAGTTCTGACATTTAATGGTTTTATTGGTGTTACTGCAAAGAATTGTATATCTGTCTGCCCATCAACCTGAGAAACATTTCCGCAAAAAATTGCAATTCCTTTTTCATATTTTTGAGGGCCTGTTCTTAATTCACGAATTATCTTTTCAAGGGCTTCAATAACATTATTTCTTGTTGTCCTGCTTTTTATGTTGCTTGCAGTTGATTTTTCACCCTCAAGCTGTTTTACAACAGCATTTACATTATATTCTGCAGGAATTAAAACACTAACCAGTTCTGTATGCCTGCCTCTGAAACCAGATATTTTTTCAACAATTTCCTTAAATTCAATGTCTTTTGCGTCCATGTTAAAACTATTCTCTATAAAATAATTAGCCAGGTAGTTTAATAAATCTATGCAGAATCTAATTTATATTAAGCCATTAAGGGTATCATAAATTCAAATTAATTTATCACTCATAAAATTATTGTGTTACTACTATATAATTTCTATAGATAGTAAGATTTATAAACCAGGGGGTTATATAAAGAAATGGCAAGTAATACTTTTCCAGTAAATGAAGTTAGATGTTTAATGGATATTCCTAAAATTATTCCTTTAATTGGTTTTTTAGGGGGAGAAGCAGGAAAAGAAATTGCAAAATCAATTAGAATGGATTATAAAGATATTCCTGCATTACAAATTGGAAAATATTCTAATGGAGTTGTTATGGGTTCAAATCCTTTTTGGGTTTCTGCAGTTCAAGATAAACTGCCTTCAGGGATTAGAGTTGCTTCACAAGCAGATTTAGAAAAAGCGATGCGAGTTAATGCTTTAGACTTTAATGGAACGTATGAAGATACTGGTTTAGTTTTAAGGACGACTGGAAATCCGAATTTTTATTTATCTTGTAAATTATTTAGTCAAATTAATACAAGATTTGGTAAAAGAAAAAGAATCCCTGCAATGATTCCTTTTTTTGGAACAGCATTGGAAAGAGACCAAGATTCGCCAGAGGGTTTATCGTTTAAATTAAAAGAAGATGCAGAAGCTATATATGCTCCAATTTTAAATAAGCCTTCAGGACCTTTTTCTTCAGGGGATATTAATCCTAAAACAGGACTTCCAAAAAGATTAAATAATGGGGATAGAAAAGTTTATACTATAAATTCAGGTTTGTCCAGGTTGTTCCTTTACAGGTACTTGGATCTTTACTCGAACTACGTTAGTTTGGCTTATTCCAATGATACTGGTCGGGTGGTTTTAGTTTCAACTGCCGAAGGCAGTTCGCAAGAATATTTCCAAGAATATGCTCAAAGAAAGCATGAGGAACTCAGGAGAGAAAGAGATGCGCAAATTGAACCAATTAATAAAAGATATGCTATAGCAGAAAAGATTTTAAAAGGAAATTAAAATGGCAGAAATTCCAACTTTAAATATTGCATGGCAAAGTCCGGATAGAGTTTCAGGTTTGATTTGTGGAGATGATGCTTTAATGGTTTATAATTCTCTTTCAGAGCAGGCAAGAACAGGATTAAAATATGATGAACCAACTAAAACAATGATTGGATCAACACCATTTGCCGTTGCTAATTTAGATGTTTTAGCGCAGAAATATGGTGCGAGAACACCAAATTTAAGAGACTTAAGCAGGCCCGAAGTAATGAGAATTGCTGAAGATAAACACTATATTGATTCAAGAAATTTAGTTGCACGATCCAAAATAGACGCTAATTATCCAAAGAATAATTCGTTACTGCGAACAATTTATGAGTTAGCAGAAGCAAATCTTGGAAAAATTGGAGATACTCCGTTTATGATTGAAGGATTTAGTTTTGATTCTGCTCCTGAAGATAAAAATGGTTATGGATTAAGACTTGTTCCTTCAGATAATTTTAGAGTTATTCAGGACAAGAGATTAGGGGGAAACTATGATGGTTTTAAGTTTTCAGAAGTTGATGAACTTGGATTGCCTAAGTTTAGTGAAAATGGAGGTAGTAGAACTTGGTGGACAAGAAATTCAGGTTTGGCCAGGTTGTGCCTTGGCAGGGACTTGAATCTTTTCTCGAGCAACGGGATTTTGGCTAGTTCCAATGATGCTGGTCGGGTGGTTTTTTTGAAGTAGTTGCGAAGCAACTCGCAATTTTTTTCTGCAGTATAATTAATTTTAAAAAGAGATTATTTTTTTTAATAGTCCTAGCCATACTCTAATAGAGTGTTGCTGGGCCACACGCCAATTTATTAGCACATTATTTAGATTTATTTTAAGTCATGAAATTCAATTATAACATTAAGTAGCTTAAGTTTTGCCTATGGGTAAATTTAAGGGTCATTAAAAATTTAGTGACAACGAAATATGAAGTAATGGTGGAAATCTTACATTTTGTGGGATTTTTAAAATGATAAATTGGCTATATCTTTGGGTTTGTCCAGGTTGTACCTTAACAGGAACTTGAATCTTTACTCGAACAACGAGAATTTGGCTAATTCCAATGATACTGGTCGAATGACCCAATGGCTAGGAGAGATATTAAGATATGAAAACTTACAAAAATATTTATGATAAACTCTGTATGATGAACAATTTGGCGAATGCTTGGAGAAAAGCCCGCAAGGGAAAAACAAAGAAAGATTATGTAATCGGATTTGAGAAAAGTATTCGTGAAAATTTACTAAACTTAAGAAAAGAATTGATTAATCAAACTTACAAACCTAAACTATTAATAACCTTTATTATAAGAGACCCAAAAACAAGAAAAATTTCAAAATCCGACTTTAGGGACAGGATTGTTCATCATGCATTAATTAGAATAATTGAACCCCTCTTTGATAAAATATTTATTTATGATTCTTGTGCAAACCGCAAGAATAAAGGCACTTTGTTTGCACTGAAAAGATTTGATAAATTTCGAAGAAAAGTAACTAATAACTTGCATTCTGAAGCATTTTGTTTAAAAGCAGATATAAAGCATTATTTTCCTAATGTGAATAATGAGATATTACTTAATATTTTAAATAGAAGAATCAGTGATGAAAAAGTAATTTGGCTGATTAAGCAAATCCTTGCAAATTCACCAAATAATCTTTCAAATAAACAAGCGAAAACTGGGATGCCCCTTGGAAACCTAACTTCTCAATTTTTTGCCAATGTTTATTTAAATGAATTGGATTATTTTGTAAAATATGAGTTAAAAATAAAATATTATCTTAGATATGTAGATGACTTTGTTATTTTGCATAAATCAAGAGAGCAATTGGAAATTTGGAAACAACAGATTGATAGATTTTTGAATGAAAAATTAAAACTGGAGCTTCATTCACAGAAGTCAAAAATTATTTCTCTTGAAAGAGGAATTGATTTTGTTGGTTTCAGAGATTATTGGAACCATAAGTTATTAAGAAAAAGGAGTATTCGAAGAATGCTTTTTACTATTAATAAATATAAATATAGAGAAATAAACAGTGAAAAATTGCTTGAATCTTTTCAAGGTTGGCAGGCGTATGCAAAATGGGCAGACAGCTATAATTTAAGAATTAAACT
>JAGVXO010000013.1 GCA_018303755.1 Candidatus Pacearchaeota archaeon | reverse complement strand
AACAGAAGCTGTTGAATTTTACATCAAAGAATCACAGCAGAAACATTGGTTTTAACCTTAACACGCCCCGTGGCTTTAGCCCGTGGGTAGTTGACATAGGTTTTATCTTATGTTTTTATGAGCAGGGCAAGAGTTCAGAAAAAGATTCAAAAAACCATTAAGAGGTATGAAGAAGAAGAGATTCCAATAGGAGAAACTTCCTGCTATCCCCGTGTTGTTTTTAATGTAAAGAGAAATGAATGGTATACTGTCATGAAAAATAAGAATGGAAATGAAAGAAGATTAAAAGGCGGGCAAGAGGATTATATCCAAATATCCTTTCCACAGGATTTTTTGAGAACGAGAAATATCCCAAGAACTAAGAAAACATTAAGTTTGCGTGGAACAGGATGGTTGGACAAGCATGTAATAATGGGCTATGGACCAAAACAGCAACTTGATCTTTATGTTTTTAATCAATTAGGGCATTCTTATCCCTTACTTAACTCTGAACTTAGAAGAAGATATTCTATAGAAGATATTACTCGTAAAATTCTACCGCATATTGATTCGTCTGGTTAAGCAAACTTCCCTAAAAAAAATTATAAAAATAGCGGGGGCGGGATTTGAACCACGCGACCTCCGGGTTATGGGCCCGGCGAACACTCCAGGCTGTTCTACCCCGCTGGAATTTAATGCACTACGGCTTTTATAAGGGTTTCTACTTGCGAAAATGAAAATGTTATTTTGTCTATTTTCATTTGCAGAAATTATATTATCCTATAAAACTTTTTATACTCCTTATACTTTTATATTTTATGCTTATACTTGGAATTGATGATGCAGGAAGAGGGCCTGTCATAGGTCCGATGGTTTTGGCAGGATGCCTTGTGAATAAAGACACAGAAAATAAATTTGTGAGAATGGGCATAAGGGATTCAAAAATGCTCGCGCCTAAGAAACGGGAGGCGTTTGCAGAAGAAATAAAAAAGTCTGCATTTGCATTTTATGAAGTTTTAGTGAGCGTTGATGAAATTGACGGAAAGCGCGCTGACAATTTAAATCTCAACCAAAGAGAGGCAGTTGCTGCAGCGCAGATAATCAACAAACTGAACAAAGGAAAAGATAAAATTCAGGTAATAATTGACTGCCCTTCAACAAACATCCCTGCATGGAAAGAATATCTTGAAAAGTTTCTAATTGCAAAAACAAACCTTTCTGTTTTATGCGCACACAAAGCAGATGTAAATTATGTGGTTGTTTCAGCTGCGAGCATACTTGCAAAAACAAGAAGAGATGCAGAGGTAAAAAAATTAAAGGAAAAATTAGGTGTTGATTTTGGCTCAGGTTATTCAAGCGACCCGAATACAAAAAAATTCATTCAGGATAATTATGAAAAATATAAAGACAAAGGCATATTCAGGGAAAGCTGGGACACAATAAAAAAGCACAAAGACAGCGGAAAACAGAAGAAGCTGTTTTGAATAATTGGCTTATATTTCATTTCCTCTTTTCTTTTTAATTTTTAATATCTATTAATGCAATTATATCAAATAACTTTAATAATCGTAATCCGTCAGTTATTTGATTATTAGGAAATAACAAATAACCTATACGAAAATTAATGTTATTTCCTATAAATAATAAAGAACCAACATATAAAGCAGATTAGAGATTTGCAGAATTATATATGTGAGCGAAGCGAACACTATATTTATTCTGTTAACATCCCATCCATTTGCCTTATATAGATTTGCAGGATAAAATAAGTATTAGTGTCATTTCAACCCTTAAACTCCCGCATCAAGATTCTGCCCGATAAATTTATCCAAAGGATGTTGATAATTTGTTCTTTCAGTCAGCTGAACAGCATCACAACGCTCTCTTCTGCGCATTTTTATATCCCTTTTTCTTTGCTCAACATAGGCAACTGCAGAAGGATTCATTGATTCATAAGCAATTCTCAATATTTCCATACTAAATTTAATCATATTAACCTTTAAATATCTATCAAATTTATTTTATATATGGTGTATATAAAAAAGCTGGTGATGCACGGATTCAAGAGTTTTGCCAACAGGGTTGAAATTCCTTTTGATAACACAATTAATGTTGTAATCGGCGCGAATGGCTCAGGGAAATCAAATATCAGTGACGGGTTATGCTTTGTCCTCGGAAGATTAAGCATAAAAAGCATGAGAGCTGAAAGAGCTTCTCATCTTCTTTTTCAGGGAACCAAAGACAGAAAGCCCGCGCAACAGGCAAATGTCGATATTGTTTTTGATAATTCTGACAGAGGTTTTGGAACTGATGAAAAAGAAGTGATTATATCAAGAATAGTAAGAAAAAACGGGCTTAGCATTTATCGCATAAATAACCAGACAAAAACAAGGCAGGAAGTCCTAGAGTTTCTTGCAAGAGCAGGAATCGACCCAAATGGTTTTAATATTGTTCTTCAGGGCGAAATATCAAGATTTGTTAAAATGCATTCAGAGGAAAGAAGAGAAATAATTGAAGAAATTGCAGGAATTTCTATTTATGAATCAAGAAAACAAAAAGCATTGCACGAAATTGAAAAAACAGAGCAAAAATTAAAAGAAGTAAATGCTGTTTTAAGAGAAAGAACTGCTTATCTGAGAAATCTGGAAGAAGAAAGAAAACAGGCGCTTAAATTTAAAGAGCTTGAGAAAACAATAAAAAATTGTAAGGCGACTATTCTTAAGCGCGGAATAGAAGAAAAAGAAAAGCAATTAGAGCTTTTGAACAAGGACACAGAAAAAAACAGGAAATTCAGGGAAAAAGTAAGAATTGAAATAGAAGAATCTAATTCAGAAATCGCATCTGTTGAATCAAAAATAAACCAGATAAACCAGTATATTCAGAAAACAACAGGACTTGAAAGAGAAACTTTAAGCGATGAGATTACAGAGCTTAATGTTAAAATTGCCTCTGACAGCACAAAAAAAGAAAATTTCGAAAAACGGCTTTCTGAAAATGAAACCAGAAAAACAGAGCTTGAAAATAACATAGAAGACACTGAAAAAGAGCTTGAACATTTAAAAAAAGAATCCCCTGCTGTGTCAAAAAGACAGGAGCAGTTGAGGCATAAGAAAAAAGAACTCGAAGAAGCAAAAGAGCAGAAAGAGCATTTTTATTCAATGCAGACAGAATTTAATTCTATACAAGACAGAATAAAAGACAGGGAAAGAACATTTGAATCATATAAATCTGAATCTAAGGTGATTTTTAATCAGATAAGCTCTCTTTCCAATGATCTCAAATTTCATACCTCCTCTGAATGCGAAGTAAGAAACGAATATTTAAAAAAAGCACTTTCTGAAAAAGAGGATAAAATAAAGCATTTGCATAATGAAAAGATAAATTTTGAAAAAAGCATTTCCATAGAAGAATTTGAGATAGAAAAAAGCAGGAAGCTTGTTTCAAATATTCCTAATTCAGAAATATGCCCGCTTTGCAAAAGTTTGCTCACACCAGAGCACAGAAAGCATGTTGGAGGTGAAGCAGAGTCAAGAATAACTTTTTCAGAAAAAAAGATATTTGAGCTTAGAAGAAAATCCGAAGAGATTACTGATTTTTTGAGCGCTGTTGAAAGTGATGTAGCCTCAATTAAAAAAGAGCTGTCTGAATGCATCACAGAAATCTTTAAGTTAAAAACAATTGAAGAAAAAAAGGGGCATATGAAACGGCTTATTGAAAATGAGAAGATTCTTGAAAAAGAAATTGAAGTGTTAAAAGAAAGAAGAGATAAGCTTGAAAAAAGGAGTTTTGAAAGAGACAGCATTGAAGACAGATATGAAAAGATTTTTTTTGAAATGCAAGAATTATCTTCAAGAACTGATGAAAATCTTGATATTGAAATTCTTCACAAAGAAAGGGAGATTGAAAGCATAACAAATCTAATCAGGGGAATTGAAAAAGACAGGATTGAACTGCAAAAGGAAATTGTCCGTTTATCTTCTTCACTAAAAGAGAATACTTTTATTTTATCAAAAAAACAAAAAGAACTGGTTGCCCTTGATGAAAAGTTTAAGAAAATGTATTCAGAAAGAACAGAGCTTCAGGAAAAAACCCGCCAGATGAATATTCTTATAGTAAACAAGCAGAACATTATCAATCGGTTTGACGAAGCAATTAATAATCTTAAGATTGAAATTGCAAGGTTTTCTGCAGAAGTTGAGTCATTAGAATTTGAATTAAAAGAATTTGGAGAGATTTCATTTATTCAGGGGGGCATACAAGTTGTTAAAGAGCGCCTCGAGCGCTCAGAAAAGGAAATTTTCGCAATAGGCAATGTAAATTTAAGAGCTTTGGAAACCTATGATGCAATAAAATCAGAGTATGAAAAAATTGCTTCAAAGGCAGAACAATTAAAAAACGAACAGGAAGAAATAATGAAAGTTATTCAGGAAATTGACACTAAAAAAAAGAAAACTTTTATGAGAACATTTGATTCTATAAACGAGCTTTTTACAAAAAATTTCAGCGAGCTAAGTACAAAAGGAAAGGCATTTCTTGAAATAGAAAATAAGGATGATATTTTTAGCGGAGGCGTAACTATTGCAATTAAAGTCGCAAAAGGAAAATATTTTGATGTAACCTCTCTCTCAGGCGGAGAGCAAACTCTCGTCGCTTTGTCGCTTATATTTTCAATACAGGAATTCAAGCCATACTGCTTTTACATATTTGACGAGATTGATGCGGCGCTTGACAAAAGAAACTCAGAGCTTCTCGCAACTCTTTTTAGAAAATACATGAAAAGAGGGCAGTATATAGTTATAAGCCACAATGATTCAATAATTTCAGGTGCAAATATAATTTACGGCGTCAGTATGAATCAGGGCGTGAGCAAGGTGATTACTTTAAAACTTTCTGAAGGAAACGGAAACGGCGTTGTTGTGGAAGAAGTTAAGAATTAAAATCCAAATCTCCTTTCATACTCTTTATGTGTCATCCATTCAAGGATTATACTAACAATTTTTATTTCATCACTTACAATTGTGTATGCTAATCTCCACGAGTTTGGCAAATTATACTTCCATAGATTTGTTATCTCATAGTTTTGGATATATTCTTTTGGCCATAATCTTCTTGGAATTTTTATTCCACAAAACGGATTTATCTTTAAATCATTAATTGCCCTGTCAATAAATTCAGATAATTGTTTTTCTTCAAATTTTCCTTCTTTTAGCTTAAAATATGCACTTTTTAAGTTTTGGTTTCCGAATGCAACTTCAATTATTTTATTCATCTTATGATTAAACTTTCTTTTTCAAGTTTTTTGATTATTGCAGGATTCCAAATCCAGATTATACATCCATCTTTATCCATAAATATTTTTCCAGATTTCCTTAAATAGTCTAAAATTGCCTGAAATGTCTGATACATCATTTTTCTTGGAAGTTTTTTCCATAACTGATATTTGCCGCATTCTTGGCTGTATTTTTCTATGGTTTCTTCTACCATAATCACAGATTCAAGTGTCGGGCTGTGAATTAGTTGTGTGTTTGCCATATTATATATAGTTATATAAGTTGGTATTTAAGTTTTTCGGTGCTAATTTTCTTTCTTTAAGCACATCATTCCTTTTCAACATTTTGCATCTTTTAATTAGAGATTTATTATTTTTATTTAAATATATTCAATATTTTATTATAATCTAAAAATTCTTAAGAACCAATGAACCAGCGGAGGATAGATTAATAAAAGAATAAAACAAGTGAGCGGAGCGAACCAATATTCGTCTCTCAATCATACACCCTTTCCCTTATTAATCATCTTTTCATTTCCAATTTTCTTTTCACACCAATCCCTTTTTACATTTAATGTAACTTAAAACAATTAAGCAACCAAAGGATAAATGGTTGTCAGATTTGCAGAATAGAACAAGCGCGCCGAAAGTTATATAAAGCAGTATTCTATATTATAACTATATGTTCCCCAGTATTGCTTCGGCAAGACTGGGTTTTATAATGAAGAGGGTTATTCTATTTATTGATGGAAGTAATTTTTACTATGGACTTAAATGGCTTTATGGAGAGGATAAAGAACTTTCTAATTTCAATTTTTTGAAATTCGGAGAAAAACTTGCTGGAAAAAGAGATTTGATAAGGGTTTATTATTATAATGCTCCGTTGGATTATAAGAATAATCAAGAAAAATATGCTAAACAACAGAAATTCTTCAATAAAATTACTTCAACAGACAAAGTAAAACTTATCTTAAGCAGATTACAAAAAAGAAGAATAAAAGGAACAAATAAATTTTACTATGTTGTAAAAGGTGATTACATTCACTTAGCTTCAGATATAATTAGGGGAGCATATGAAGATATGTATGATGAAGCAATACTGGTTTCTGGAGATGGAGATTTTATTCCTGCAATAAAAATTGTTCAAGAAAAAGGCAAAATTGTGGAAAATGCTTACTTTAAACTTAGTTTGTCTTGGCATTTAAAACAAGAGTGTGATAACTCTATAAATTTGACAAAAGAAATTCTCGATTCTTGCTTTGACTAAAAAATAATTTCTTTTCATTTTTTTAACACGCCATTCTTTCCTACATTTAACATTTTTTCGTTGAATTTTCATCTTTTACATTCATCTTTTTAGTTTAACATTATCAATTAAGACTATCTAAGAAACCAATGCACAAAGCGGATTAAGGATTTGCAGAATAAACAGGCGCGCCCGCAGGCGTGCTATATTACTTTCTTTAAATACACCATAACTTTCCTTTATTTTATGTTTGTCAATTGGTGCTTTTTCTGTTTTATATTTGCCCATTTTCACATTTAATGTAACTTAAAGCAATTAAATAACCAATGTATCAATGGAGTAGCCTTTGCAAAATAAAAATAAGTGAGCGCAGCGAACCAAAAATAGTAGGCGAGCGAGTGAAACGAGCGAGCGCCAATTAAATCAATTCTCTTTCATCTCTCCACATCTGCACTCTTTCACAGCAGTATGCCTTGAATTCAGGCGTTCTGAGGAAGTCTGCGCCGTATTCTTTCCAGTAGCCATTTCCATATTTATCTAAGAAATATCTTGGTTTTTTTGATAACTCTAAAATGTCCAAATTAAAGTAATCCAGCATAAATCTAAACATTGCTTCAGGTAAAGACCAAATATCTAATTTTTTCCTATTTTTATAAAAAGAGCTAATATAATTCCTTAAAACTACTTTTTCTTTCCAGGTTAAAATTCTTCTTTAATATAATATTCAGTCGCTTCTAAATTTGAATTTGTCCTTTTTTTCATTTCGCACACTCCCGTCTTGTAGAATAAAAAAAATAAAAATAAAAAAGAAATAAAAAACTAAAAAATTAGTAATAACTTTCACCGAATTCTTCGGATTTTTCTGGCTTTCTTGTCAATAGCACAATCAATACTACTACAAGCACTACAAAGATTATTGCAAGTGCAATTGTTAGTACTACTACATTGTTGCTTCCAGTGAATCCTGTTGAAATTGATCTTCCTGATTTTCCTTCAACAGTTGCTGTGTAAGCTGCAGTTTGAACTTTGTTTCCAGATATTGCTGTAACACTGAATGTATGTGTTCCTTCTCTGCTTGCTTTTACATATACTTTGACAACTTTGCTTGATCCAGCAGGTACAACTGCAACAGGGTCGCTTACAGTTACTGTAAGTGCGTCTGATTGTGTTGCTGCAACATTATATATTGCGATATTGCTTCCTGTATTTACAAGAATCAAGTCATATACTGCTTCTTGTCCAAGGTTGAAAGTTCTGCTTGTTGGACTTGGTATAACCTGTCCGCTTGTTACTGTTGCTGAAACAACTTTTATTGTTTTCTTTACAACTTGTTTTGTGTAATCGTTGTATGCTTTTACAGTAATGTCATAATTTCCAACATTTGCATTTGATGGAATTGTGACATAAACTATTCCTTTAGCAGAATCAAGCTTATCACAATCACTGCAGTCATCAGTAGGAGTAATGTCATTAAGATAAACTGTCTTAGAAATTCCAAGTCCAGGTATTTCGACATTAACCATTGTATCTTCTGATTCATGCAATCCTCTGTTCTTTAGCACTATTGTTATTGGAACATTTGCGCCAGCTTTAACTGGACTATCCATGTCTACAAGGAGTATATCAAGATTGTCTGTTACCCTTTGGGCATATACTCTGTAGCTCTCTTGCCATGAACCTTCATCGCCTTCAACCCTAACAATAAGAACTAATGTCTCTGTAGGATCAATGTTTGTAGGCATTTTAAGATTCAATCCAATTCTGTATGTGCTTCCTGAGATAAAATCTCCATATGCCACTTCAACAGTATCAGAGTCAGAGTTTTCTCCTCTTATCCATGTTGATACAGTAACTCTAGTTAGATTTTTATCAGCAACATAGTAAAGAGCAACTGGAATTGTTTTACCTGCTTCAACAGAAACATGGTATTTTATAGGATCCATTGAGTTGATTCTTACATAAGTGCCGTTTCCTGCTGCACTAACTGAACTGATTGTAGCAATAACTGTTAATGCTAATACAAGAAAAGCTAAAATTGCTTTTTTGTTCATTTTTGTTTTTTTTTAAATTTAGGTTATAACCTTAGTTAGGTTATTATAAAACTCCTACTTCTAACCACTTTATAAACTTTCCGGTGACAACACTTTCGAGCACTAAAAGGTAGTAAAAATTGTACATTTTATTTGAATTTTGAAAAGATTTATATATTTATGTTATAACTTAATTATAACAAAGATAAAATGCCAGATAAAACAAACCAGAGAATTTTTAACAAAAGGGCAATTCCCGTCGGAAACAGCGCAGGAGTTCTGCTTCCAAAATCTCTTTTAGGCGCTAATGTAAAAGTCCTTGTTATTAACTCTCCGCTCGATGTAAAAAAAGACACATTTTCAATACTCTCACCAATTCTTGACAGCATTGTCGGAGCATATATGCTTGAGTCAAGTGCAGGAGAAATCAAAATACTGGCTGTTTCATCAGATATCAACCGGCATATTGAAAGAGGCATATATAAAATTGAGGTTGTTTCACTCCAAATGATAAAAAAGCTAATTACAAATAAAAATCCGCTTATTGAAAAGATTTTAAACTCAACAATTATTCTAAACAAAAATTTTCTTGAAACTCTGAAAAAAGGCAGGAGATAAAATATTGTTTATCCGTTTTCTTCTAACAACTCTGTTCCAAATACAGAATCTTCCACTGGATTAGGAGACTCGTTTATTATAACTGCCCTTCCCTCTCTTTTTATTAATACTTTCAACAATTCTTTAAGCTGTTCTCTTTTAGTGCTGATATGCCTCTTCTCACCCTTTTCTCCATATTCTATGCCTGAAAAATGGCAGTGCAGTTCTTTAAAATTTGCAAATGCCTTGCTCATTTCTTCAAAACTCATTTTCCCATTGCTTCTTGCCAATAAATGCGCAAAATCAATTGTGAATGAGCATTTTGTATCTTTAACTAAGTTTAGTATCTCTTCAATACTCCCAAAAACATTTAGTCTGCCTGTTGTTTCAGGCGCAAGTTTAACATTCCATTTATTTATCTTTATTTCTTCCTGAATTAAAATTATTTCCTTTTTTATATTTTCATAACTTTCTTCTTTTGTTCTCTTTCCATAGTACCCTGGATGAAATACTATTTTTTGAGCTCCAAGTAAATGCCCTATTTTACAGCATGCAATTATCCTGTTTTTGCTTTGTTCTACTTTTATTTTTTCATCTGAATTAAGATTTATCCAGTAAGGCGCGTGAATACTTATATTTATCTTATTTTTTTCAGCAGATTTTCCTATTTCTATTGCTTGTTTTTCATTAAGATAAATCCCATAAGTAAACGCAATTTCGCAAGCGCCCAATCCCAACTTATGAAATCCTTCTAAATTTTTTATTGCTTCATCAGCTCCGCCAAGCCCTGCAGGTCCGAAAATTATCTTCATCATAAAAATTTATCAAGTTATTTTATTAGGAGGCATTATTATTTCCTGTGTTATTGCCTTGTTGTGTTAAATTAGTAGTGCTTCCAGTTACTCCTTGTATCTGTGTTAATTCTTTATTTATTGTGCCAATATTTGAAATGATATACTCGTGCAATTTTTCGATTATCAACCCCTGCATTTCTTCTTTTAATCGGCCATTGCATAAATTTGGATTTGCCTCTGGAACAACAACGGCGCCAAGCGCAAGATAGCAAGACATTGACTTCCCTTCAAGTGCCTCTGTTTTTTTCAGTCCGCGCTTTATATCTACAGCAGTAACTTCCACTTTGCATGTGCTGTCTTGTTTTCCGTTTATTTTATATTTCCATGTAACATCAATCGGCTCATTAATGAATGATGCCCTGCTGCAACTTTTTAGTTTTGTCTCCCAGCATGCAAGATTTTGGCATTTTGGAGTGAACATAAACGAAAAATAAAGTGCTGCTGCGAGAACTATAATAATAAGCAACGGCAGAACAATACCAAATAACACACCCCTTAGTTTCATACATTAATATATATTGCCGGATTTAAAAGGTTTTGCAAATCGCAAAACCTTTGATTATCTTATGGCAGTTTAACAAAGTTTAAAAACAAAGAAGATAAAATAATTCTCTATGAATCATGAAATGCCTTATCAAGATATTGAAAAAACAACTCTGGATTATTTAAGGAATATGGATATACCAGAAGAAACTGCATTGCATCTATCTGCTCATCTTGAAGATTTTAAAGATTCTCGACTTGCTCCATATATTGTTCTTGAAAGATTTGTGACAAGAAAACTGGTATTTCCTAGGGCTTCAGATTTAGATGTTGCAAGAATGTCTGTATTTGACTAATTATTGTAAAAATTTTTAAAAACTAATAAACTCAATGCTTCCTCTTGGCGCTTCTGAAAAGTTTTTTGCTGCAATAAACTTTACATTTATCTGCTCTGCTGACTGAATCAGCGAAGGCATTGCTTTTCCATCAATTATAATAACTGCAACTCTTTGAAGTTCTTTAATTTCCCTTCCAGCATTTGAATTTGAGGTTTTCCTGATTAGTTCAAGGTTGTCATCAAAAAAATATGTGCTTTTTGTTCCGCTTAATTCCTTAAGTATTTTCGCAAGTTTGTTCTTGTCAATTTCTTTTTTGTTGTCTTCTGATTTAGATTCATCAAGGCTTCCATAACTTTTGTCAAAAAAATCCCTTGAAGAAGAAAATTCTTTTGCAGGAATTTTCCTCCTCAAGCTTGCTAAAATTTCTTTTCCATTAAGCTCTTCAACTTCTTTTCCATCAGGAGCAAATGCAACATATGCAACAGACGCGTTTTCCATTACATTTTTTGCTATGAGTTTTCCACCCCTATCTCCATCAAGAAACAAAGTAAGCTCTTTCTTTTTGCCAAGTTCTGCAATTTCTTTTGGAAGTTTTGTTCCATTCATTCCAATTACATTAGTTATTCTATTTTCAAGCAAATTGATTACATCAGCCCTTCCTTCAACGACGATTATTTCATTTTCCTCCAGCTCTCCTGCAGGAAGTTTTTCTTCGCCGTATTCTTGAATTTTTGATGCTCTTGCTGATGTTCTTAGCGTGTTTGAAATTTCTTTTGAATTGGTATCTTGGTCCATTGATTCGAGAAGTTTTTTAGCCCTTTCCAAGATGTAGTCCCTTTTGTTTCCTCTTACATCTTCTATACTTTCTACTTCAATTTTTGCTTCAGTAGGGCCTATTCTGTCAATTGTTTCAATGGCTGCTGCAATTAAGCTTGTTTCTGACTTGTCTATTGCAGTAGGTATCTCTATTTTTCCAGTGCTTCTGCCGTCTGAACTTTTTACATCCACTTCTATTCTTCCTATCTTGCCTTCTTTTTGCAGTTCTCTTATTTCTAAATCTGCTCCAAGAAGTCCCTCTGTCTGTCCGAATAGAGCTCCAATTACATCCGGCTTTTCAACTGGGCCAATTGCTTCAAACCTGGCGTGTATCATATATTTTATCGATACAGGACTTATTTTTGCCATTTTATTTCTCCATTTATTTAATTTAGTTTATTAGAAATATACAAAAACAGCTGGTTGTCTATTTTCTTCAGTTATTTCTTGACAATATGAGTAAGTTAAAGTGATGATAATCTCAACCAATTGAGTTGATTAATATTTCTAACGCGTTTATAAGAATTGAGAGGTTTAAAAATGTTTGCTAAAATTTTTGGTGCGTTGTCAGTTGGTAGAAAGGGTTAAAAGTAATTAAATCTTATTATTTTTATGTTTAAAATAAAGAACAATGAGTTAATTAAAGAAATCTCTGGAGAAGCTAAACAATTCCCAAAATATACCACTCAAATAATTAATCTCGCTAATCAAAACGCACAGGGGACACGCCCAAAGGTTGTTGGTCAATTATCTGAACTCATACAAGAATGTCCTCATAAAGAGTATTCTAAATGGAAAGAATGGTATTTGCAACAGCAACCAAAAGCAATAGATGATGCGACAAATAAGGTTTTCTCTATGGTTGAAGAATTAAAGAGGGCTATTAATCAAATTGATAAGACTATGGTTAAAAAATGGGTAGAAGATTTAGTTATTGATAAAACATTTATTGGGTTAAAATTTCAAGAAGCAATACTAAAAAGAGTTGCTAAAATTAAAAATACAACTTATAGATTATCAAATCCATAAGAAGAAAGTAAAGGAATTGATGGTTACATTGGAATAATCCCCGTTTCAATAAAACCGATTACTTATCAAACTAAAAATATGCTAAGTGAAAAAATAGGAGTTAAATCTATTTTTTATGATAAAAAGAAAGATGGTATAAATGTAGACATTTCTCAATTAGAATGAATGACTAACTTCAAATAAATCATCTTTTAATTTTATGACTTCATTAATCTTAGGGATATTAAGATTAATTTCTTGCTTTGTCATTACAGGAAATTTATAATTTTTATTGATATATCCTAATTTACTCTTTTCTTCTTCTCTCTTTTTGACAAAATCTAAATGCCTTTTTAATCTATCTTCAACATATTTATTAGTTAAACTCTTTATTTCTTTTAATCTATCTTCAACAAACTCTTTAAAGTTTTTATCTATTTCATAACCAACACTATTTCTTCCAGAAGCAATAGCCCCTAAAGTTGTTGTTCCTGTTCCTAGGAATGGGTCTAAGATAGTATCTCCTTGAACAGAAAACATATTAATTAATCTATAAGTTAATTCAATAGGATAAGCCCCGCTTCTTTCTCTTAGCTTAGAATGATTTAACTTTTGAAATAGCCCATTAATATCTTTCCATTTATCAGAAAACCACATATTTCTTTCTTCCCAAAAAAAAGCACTATTTTGTCTATTTGATTTTTCTTCTATCTTTTTAAAATCTCTTTTATCTTCTTTTCTTAAAATTAAAATATGTTCGTGTTCTAAAGTTACATAAGCCCCTACGGGCAACATTCCAGAACCCATAAACTTATCTGGTTTATTTGTTTCTTTAACCCACAATATGGATGGTAAAGCATGAAAACCTAAAGATAAACAATAATTTAATATTCTAGCATGATTTGTATAAATTTGAAATTTCCCATTTAAACTTCTTGTAGCATCGCCAATATTTATGCAAGCAATACCTCCGACTTTTAGAACCATATAAACTTCTTTCCAAACTTTATCTAATTCTTCGTGCATTAATTCAAATGCTTTTTCCCCATCTTCTTCTTTTAATGCTTTTGATATTTCTTTATTTTGTTCAGAAAATATATTATCCCACATTTGTATCATAGGATATGGTGGAGAAGTTATCATTAAATCTACACTTTTCTCCTTTATCTCTTTCATATTTCTAGCATCACTATAAATTATTTTATGTGTTGTTTTCATTTTACTTTTTATTATTAAGCGGTTTATCCCAATAGGGAGATTTACACTTAGGACAGACGAGAGGCAATTCTTCTCTTCTTGTTAACCATTTATGTTTGCATCTTTCACATTTACATCCATAAACTTTCATCTCTTTTTTCATAGTAAAAATATAGATTTATTCATTTAAATACTTTACTATAGTAATATACCATAATGGAGTTTAAATAGTAATATACAATCACTTCTTTTATTTTATTAAATCAATGTATTTTTCAATATTTAATATGATAAGATAATTACAGCGCCCGCCTCATCGCACTCGCATCATAAATTCTGCCTACCTTTTCGTATAAATCTGCAAGTTTTCTCTTTATTTCTAAGCTATCTTTTTCTCCTTGCTTCATTGACAAAATTCTTTCATACACTGCAACTGCCTTTCTTGCTTTTCCTGTGTCTTCATATGCTTTTGCATACGCTCTGTACATTTCCCAATATCTTGATTGAAGTATGCTTCTTTCCTGCATACCAGATATGGCAAGCGCTTTTTGAAGCGCTTTGTCTGCCATGTTAAAATCGCCTGATTTTATCCATAACTCTGATTCTTTCATAAAAAGTTCTATTTTCTCCCTGAATGTAATGACTATTTCTGATGCAGAAACAATGTTCTTTATTGCCTCACTGAAAAGCCCTTTTTGCTCTGCTGTGCCTGCAAGATTAAGAAGAATAAATTTTTTCACTTCAATATTATCTGCATTTTTCAGCATTCTTTTAAGATGGTCTATTTTAACAAAGTCATCTTTGCCTCTTATTGCCTCTTCTATTTCTGATTTTGTCACCATTTTATATAAAGTTAAATAAGCCGCTATTTTTAAGGTTTTATGTTGTGAGAAATTGGCGCTTCGCGCCTGTTTCTTCTGCAAATCTCTAATCCGCTTTATACATTGATTTTTTAGCTGGTTTAAATTATTTTAAAATGAAATTGAAAAGATGTAAAATAAAGCAAAGTTATGGGATGTTAGAAAAATTACAATTTACTGCGCATCATATCCTGTTCCGGGTTGAGCGCTTTCTGGATATTCTTTTCTTGAAGGATTATATTCGTCGTCTCTAACTGGAGAATAATGCCTTTCTTCTCTTCTTTGAATTAATTCATATGCATCGGAAAGTGTTAAATGCATATAATTATTTTGTGCCATTTTAGTTGTTTAAGAAGTTTAATTAAACCTAAAGCTGTTTTGGAATAAGAGATATGCAAACTCCTGCTGCTACTGTCTGCCCTGCATCTCTTATCGCAAATCTTGCCATATGCGGATTATCGGCTTGTTTTTCAAGAACAAGATTTCCCATTGGCTTTACTCTTATAAGCGCAACATCTCCGTTTTTTATAAAATCAGGATTTTTTTGTGCAACTTGTCCGGTTTTAGGATCATATTTTTCAATGATTTCAATAAACTGGCAAGGAACCTGCGCAGTATGGACATGGAAAACTGGAGTATATCCTTTTGCTATAACAGTTGGGTGATTGATAACTGCAATTTTTGCTGTGAATTCTGCAGCAATTGTTGCGGGTTTTTCAGCATCGCAGATTACATCTCCTCTTGTAACATCTTTCTTTCCTACTCCTCTTATATTAACTCCAACATTATCTCCTGCTTCTCCCTGAGGCAATTGTTCATGATGAGCTTCAATTGTTCTTATTTCTCCAGGAACTCCTTTTCCGCTTCTTCCTGGAAGTATTAATACTTTCTGTCCTGGTTTCATGATGCCTGTTTCAATTTTTCCAACTGGAACAGTTCCTATTCCTGTAATTTCATAAACATCCTGAATAGGCATTCTTAGTGGAAGATTAGTTGGTTTTTCAGGCTGTTTGAAATTATCAAACTGCTCAAGAACTGTTGGTCCTTTGTACCATGGCATATTTGGGGATTTTTTCGCAACATTGTCTCCTTTAAGCCCAGATATTGCGAGGAATGGAATATCTTCAGTTTTATAACCAACTGATTTTAATTCTCTTGCAACATCTTCTTTTACTTTGTTGAATGCTTCTTCTTTGTATTCAACTTCATCCATTTTATTGATTATAATTGCGAGGCTGTTTACTCCCATTGTTTTAAGAAGCCATAAATGTTCTTTTGTCTGCGGCTGAACACCTGATTTTGCAGCGACTACTAAGAATCCAGCATCTGCCTGGCTTGTTCCTGTAATCATATTCTTTACAAAGTCCTTGTGTCCAGGAGCGTCAATTATTGTAACTTCGTATTTGTTTGTAATAATTTTCTGGTATGCCAAGTCAATTGTAACTCCTCTTTCTCTTTCTTCTTTTATCTTATCCATTACATAAGCAAACTCAAATCCAGCTTTTCCGTGCTTTACTGCCTCTTCTCTTAACTTTTTTAATTCCTGCTCGCCTACTTTTCCTGTATCATACATTAGTCTTCCGACTGTGGTTGATTTTCCTGCATCAACATGCCCTACAAACACAACATTTATGATTGGTTTTTCTTTTGCCATTTTATTTTTAGTAAATCTGAAGTATTATTTAATCAAAAAGTAGGTTTATAAACTTTTTGCTTTGGCAAAAAGTTTCGCTGGATGTTTTACGTCGGAAAATTAAAGATCTGCTATTCAAAGAAAATCAGGGAAAGCGCAATTAATAATGAAAGCAAACTTGTCAATAAAAGATATCTTGGCTTTTTTAAAACCAATGGAATCAAATTTAATACTATTACCCCAATTCCTGCAATAAGATTTATTGATGTTATCATAATCCTCTCCTTAAAATTTCTTTTAATATTTCCATTAAAAGTCCTATTCAAAATAAATGAAGAGTTGTTTATATAATTATTGTTTTAAATTTCAAAAATAAAATTCACCTGAAATTTCTGCAAAATCCATTTGTTCTCCTGTCTCTTTTGCAAATTTAAATCTTGTAAAGTCAAATTCCTTTTGCTCTCCTTTTGTCGGCAGATCACGCCTATATTGTTTGTATCTTTTCAAAACAGCCTTTTCCCATTCTCCTGAGTGATATTCTTCAATGTTTAGCTTTCTGTATTCCTCTCCTTCTTCATCTTCAAAGTAATTAGTTCTATCTTGATAAACAATTGTTCTGCTATATCCCATTATGTAACTTACTTTGTTTACAGCAGGCCCTTCTAAATTTCCGATTGTTTCTAATTCAATTTCAAATTCAAGATTGCTAATATGGGGTTTGCCAATAACAAGTTTAAAGTCATAACAAACCAGATTAAACCATTCTCCATCAGCATAATTCTCTTCTGTTTTTTCAGGATATCCGCTTCCAGCCTGAAAGCAAAGTTCTTCAATAATCTGCGCAAGATTTTCTATCATTAAGCCATGTACAAAAGTCTATTTTTAAGAATTGTTGTATTACTGATTCTCTGCGAGCTCCATAAACTCCTCTTTTGTAATTCCTATTTGTCTTATTATCTCAAGCAAAGTTCCTCTATCAATCTCATTATGTAATGGAACAAATGTCATAATTTTTTTGTTATCTATTTCTCTAATCATAAAAACATGGCTTCCTTTTTGTCTTATGGCTTTAAATCCAATTTTAGAAATAATCTTTATAACTTCTTTACCCGACAATCTCGGAAGTTTTTGCATTATTATCTGGTATTTCTATACTGACAAGAATCATGTCCTGATTTTCAATTTCTTCAGGTATCCCCATTTCTTCAATATAAAGTTCTATTGCTTCTTTTACATTTATAATTGCTTCTTCAATAGTATAACCCTGGCTGACAACATTTAATTCAGGGCATAAAGCTACATATTGCTTTTCTCCTTTTCTTATAATTACATTTAATTTCATATTTGTAGAAGAAAATTTGAGTTTATATAATGATTGATTATTCTAATTTTAATCTTTTATTTAAAGGAGGGGTTGATAATGGTAAACCTTGGTTTCCCTTATTTATTGGTTTTCCGCAAGTCCTTTTCTCTGCCTGATTTTTCTTACAACTTCTTCTTGAAGCTCTCTTGGCATCTGCTCAAAACTTTGGTCTAATAAAGATGAAACTCCGCGCCCTTCTGTTGCAGAACGCAAATCAGAACTCCATCCAAGCATTTCTGAAACAGGAATTTTTGCTTTTACTTCTACTCCTGATTCATCCTGCGTGACATCAATCAACTGCCCTCTTTTTGAAGAAACCAATTTTGTGACTGTGCTCATAAATTCATTAGGTGCTTCAATAATATGAACTTGCAATGGCTCAAACATTGATGCGCCTTTTTCTTTCATTGCCCCTGAAATTGCATCTCTTACAGCAGGATAAACTTGTGCAGGCCCTCGATGAATTGCATCTTCGTGAAGTTTTATATCTGTTAAAATTACTTTTAATTTTGTGCATGGCTCTCTTGCAAGAGGTCCTGCATCCATTACCTGTTCAAAGGAATCAAGAATCAAATCAATAACTTCTATCATATGAACTTCTCCTCTTGTTTCATCAATAAATGCGTTACTCTTGTATATTTCCTTGAAACTTTTTACTTCATCTCCTGAAAATCCCAGTTTGCTTAGTGAACTTGCTAATTGTTCATCCTTTTTCTTAAATCTCCTTTCAGGTATTTCACCTTTTTGTATAAGTTCATATACCTCATCTTCAAGAGGCTCAACTTTTATAAAAAATGAATTATGTTTGTTCGGAGAACGCCCTTCACATGGATTTGATTCTTTTGTTACAGTTTCACGATATACAACAATCGGAGATGAAGTTTTTATTTCAAGTCCTTTTTCTGTTATTATCCTGTTTTCAACAATTTCAAGATGCAGTTCTCCCATTCCTGAAATTAAATTCTCGCCGGTTTCTTCGTTAATTTCTATCCTTAAACTCGGGTCTTCTTTTTTTACTTTTCTGAGTATTTCAACGAGCTTAGGCAAATCTGCAATTTTTTTCGGCTCAATTGCTTTTGTAATAACTGGCTCAAAAATATGTTTGATCTCTTCAAAAGAAGTTTCTGGTTTTAGAGTTATTGTCTCTCCAACATCTGCAGTAACTCCGGCTATTGCAAGAACATTTCCTGCACCTATTTTTTCAACCTGCTCTGGTTTTATTCCATTATACACCAAAACCTGCTGAATTCTTTGGGTTTTCTTTTCATTGTTAAGATAAACTTCCATTCCCTGTTCTAGTGTCCCTGAGAATAATCTTCCTGCAGAAATTTCTTTTCCAGAACGCGGGTCAATTACTATCCTAGTAATTACAAACGCAACTTCTGAATTTGAATCACAATTAGCAAGTCCCTTTCCAAAATCGCTTTCAACATCTCCATGCCAGATTTTTGGTATTCTGTATTTCTGCGCTTCAAGAGGATTTGGAAGATGTTTTATAGTCATATCAAGAAGAACTTCATACAAAGGTGCATTTTTCCAGAACCAGTCTTTTCTTTCATCTTCTGGTTTTTTATATGCTTCAAAAATATCTTTAAAGGAAATTCCTTTCTTTTTCATAAAAGGCAATGATAAAGCCCAGTTGTCTCTCGCACTTCCAAATGCAACACTGCCGTCATTTATGTCTCCAAGCCATTTTTCCCGATATTCTGGCTCTGCAATTCTTGAAATAAGCTCATTGAAGTTTCTGTATATTTTCATAAATCTTTCCTGCATTTGTTCGGGAGTCATCTGCAGTTCTTTTATCAATCTATCAACTTTATTTATAAATAAAATCGGTTTTACTCTTTCTCTTAATGCTTGTTTAAGAACTGTTTCTGTCTGGGGCATTATTCCTTCGCTTGCACACACAAGAACAATTGTTCCGTCAATTGCTCTCATTGCTCTTGTAACATTTCCTGAAAAATCAACATGCCCTGGAGTGTCTATAAGATTGATTAAATATTCTTCTCCCCGAAATTCATGAACCATGGAAACATTTGCAGCATCAACAGTCATTAATCTTTCCTGCTCATCAGCGTGCTGCCATGTTGTCATTCCTTCTTCCAAGTCGCCTGCATTTTTTGCAGCCATTAAGCCTGCTGCTGCAAGGAGGTTGTCTGTAAGCGCCGTATTATGAATAATCATGCCTTCTGCAATAAAATTATGATTTTCTGGAATTGTAAAATCATAAACAACCTTTTCAAATCCAGATTCTATTTTTTTAATCTCAATACATGCAAGTTCTTCAGAATTAAAATCTGCCAATTTTTTATTTATTAACATAACCTGATTGCCTTGCTTTATTGTATCACAAACAATGCTTCCAGATACTTTTGAAACAAGAATTCTTAACTTTTCAGCTTTTTCTTTAAGCTCAAAGCCAATTTCTTTTTCAAAATTAATTGCAGAAAGCCCAGAAATTGAAATAGTATTATCTTTTTCTTTTATCCCAATACATCCGTATCTTAATAGTGCAAGATGCAAATCATCAATTATTTTTGAGCTTGCAGAAGTTATAGTTACAGCCCTTCTTGATTTTTCAACACAACCATCCGTGTCAAAATATCCGCGTAATAGTTTTGCAAGATATTCTTTTTTAGAGCCAAGGGCAAATTCAGAAAGAGAGACATTGTGTGATTTTTTCTTTAAAGGATAGTCAAATAAAGAATTAAAAATACATGCAAGTGTAAGATTTGCATGCAGTTCAGGAGTCCGGTCAGTTCTTTCAACCCTTATCAGAGCTATTCCTAATTTGTTGCATATTCTTTCTGCTTCATTTGCGAGTTGTTCTTTGCCTGCAATAAACTTTTTATTTGAGCCATCACCAATAAATAATCCTGCAAGATAAAAGAAATCTTCAAAGTTATGTGGAAGCTTGATTGGATTTGAATTTCCCCCTCTTTGTTTTCCTGTTCTGTAAAAAATAGACTCAATTATATCATATGCCTTATTTAAATCAATTTCAAATAATTCGCATATTTTAACAAAATCTGTAAGATTATACCTGTTCTGCCAAATTCCATGATAAAATGATATTTCTTTCACAGAAAGCCCAATTTCATTTGACAATTTTTTAATCCCATGTTTGAGAATTCTTTTCTTAAATTCTTCTGCATGCTTTTCATTAAGATTAATGTAGAAATTTTGAGAAGAAAGTTTTATTAATATTTCTTTTTTTATTTCATTAGAAGATTCAACATTTAGTTTTCTCGGGCATACAATTCTGTCGCCCAACTTTAATTCTTTTGCTTCAATTTCTTCAAAACCCTCTTTTGACACAATATATTTATGCTCTGGAGTTGTTGAAATTTTGAATCCGTTCCTTAATGTTATGTTTATTGTATCCCCCCCTTTTAATCTCCATGCATACTTAATCTCTTTTTTTTCAATACTTCCATTTTCTTTATTAAGCGAAAACAATTTTATTTTGCTTTTCGGGATAAAAATAGTATGCTCTTCATTATCTTCATACACTCTTCCTTCTGTAGAGGCATCTTCAAACACCTGCCTTGCTGTTTTTATCTGTCCATTGTTCGTAAGAATTCGAGAATCTCCGCTTATGCATTTTCCGTGATGTATATGCGCACTCGTTGCTATATTTCGGATATTTTTCTGATTACTTATCAGTTTCTGTATCTTGTCTATGCTTTTTTCGCCTGCCATTTTTGAAATTAAATAATTATTGTCTTAATAATGTAAATAAAATCTCTATAGATAATATTCTCTTATTTATATAGCTTAAGAAAATTAGTTTTTAAATCTTGTTGTTGAATATAAGGTATGAATTTTTGAAGTCCTAAAATGCATCCAATTATATTCGTCTACCAATTTTGGTAAAGTTCTATTAGTCTCTTTTATTATATCCCTATTATTATGCTGTTTTAATATTTTTACTATTATTTCTTGCATAGATTCCATAAAGCGAATATACCCTGTGGAGTTATGATAACAACCATAATAATCATATATCCCTTTATCCCACATAACAAATAAATCTGGATTCATACCATGCATCAATTTTGTTGTTCCGGTAGATTTTAAAACTGTTTTTGATAATGTATCATATATTTTTTTAATTAAAGTTATATTCTTTGGTGTAAACTTAAGATTCTCAATACGGCAATTTTTGAATACTTCAAATTCTTTTTTTAAACTTAAAATCGCTGCTTTAATTTGATTTTTGTTTTTTCCTATTGGCACTCTTTTATTCCATCTTCTAACAAAATCTATAATAGAATCTAATTCTTGCCAAGAATCTTTTATGGGTAAAATTAACTCTGAATATGCTTTGTCATATTGGGCTTCCTTGCTATTGTGTGCCTCTATTAAGTTATCATAGGATATATTAAATTTTACCATATTATAAAAATTCATATTTTGTCTTTGTATTTATTCTTTAATTCTTTTAGTCTTTCTTTTTTTAATTTAACACTTTCTTCAGTAAATCCTACAATTCTTTGTTCTACCATTCTCTCTATTTTTGGTATTTCTCCTTCTAATAAAACAAGTTCTTGTTTTTCATTCTTTTCAATAAGTTTTTCTTCTTGCCTTTTTAATTTATTCATTAACTTAATTTCTTTACTTTCCTTAAGGAAGTCCTCTATTAATTTTTCAATGTTTACTTTGTAAATATCTACTTTTTTCTTAGAAGCATATTGCAAAATCATTGGAATTAGGATTCCTCTTCTCATAACAACACTCATCCAGGTTCTACCAAGTTTTTTTGTAACTTCTTCATTTGATTCATCGATCTTAAAGATGTATGCAAGTTCTTTAGAACTCCATTCTTTAGAAAAAAGTTTGTCTCCCATTCTACTTGTTCTAAAAGTTTTAATATTTTGTAATTCTACATAAAATAAGGTTTTTAAAAAATTTAGGAATTCCTCTTTTTGTTTGTTATTAAACTTAACTGGATTTTGAAAATCAACATTTAAATTATTTCCTCTAAGGATGTTCATCTTCTGATTCCTCCAAATATTGTTTGATAATAGAAGAAGTAATTTCTTGAAGTGAATATCCTTTATTTTTAGCCCAGGAGGTAAATTTCGGAACAAAATCTCCCTGTTTCAAAACAAGACTCATCTCACTCCTTCTTAATTTCTTTTTTAGTTCTGTGTGTTCTAAAGGGCTTAATAACAAAAGTAATTCTTCTGGTTTCCACTTCCTTGGCTTTTGTTTATCAATTATTCCAGCCCATCTTTCTTTTTCAATAACTGGAATAATTTCTATCTCTTCTTTAGTTATCTCCTCAATTTTTTTACAGAACCTTTTAAAGTATTCATCATTCATATAAACTGGAGCTTCAAAGTCTAATAAATCCTCATTGATTTGTATTTTTACCATTATTTAAATTTGGCAATGATGTTTAATAAATTTTCCTATTATCTCGCTGCGTCTGCCTGCTTTTCAAGGTCATTCTTTTTTGTCACAGCAACGCTCGTTCCCTCTTCTTTTGCAGTTGCGATTATCTCCTCTGCCAATGTTCTGCTGAAGGATTTTTTCTTGTTGAATGACTTGTCATAAGCACCATGAGCAATATTTCTCAAAGCCAAACTTACTCTTCTTAATGGAGAAGTGTCAACTGCCTGAGGATATCGCGCGCCTCCGTACTGAATCATTGTAACTTCATCTCTTGGAGCGCCTTTTTCTATTGCTGTAACAAGAACCTGTATTGGATTTTGTTTTGTCTGTTCCTGAATTATTCTAAATGCTTCAAGAACAGTTTTTAAATTTTTATTATACTTTCCAGTTGCCCAGTTTGTCATTACTTTATGTTTTTTTCCTCTATGTCCTGGAACTGAAATTGTATTTACTAATCTCTCAATTACATTTACATTTGCTTTTCCAAATCTTTCTCTTGCTCTTCCGCACGATTTTATCACAAGGTGATAATCTAAATTAATTACTGCTTTTAATCCTTCATCTTTTATTGTTACGCAAGAAATATCATACAAGTCAAAAACTTTCATTTCTGGATTTTCTTTTTTAATTTCCTGAATTGTTTCTGTCTGCGCTTCCATTTTATCTTCTACCTTTTTCTATTCTTTTCTTTACAAGCATTCTCAGCGGCTGGTCATTTACTTTTATAACTTGAAATCTGACTCCCGGAATATCTCCTTTTGTCCTTCCTTGTTTTCCTCCAATACGCTCTATTAAAACTTCATCATGCTCATCAATGTATTTTTGTGCAAGATTGCCTGGAATAAATGCCGTTACTATTTTGCTGTTTTTTGTTAATTGGACTTTGCAGCATTTTCTCATTGCAGAATTCGGCTGTTTTGCCTCTTTTTGAACTTTTTCAGTTACAAGCCCCTTTGCCTGGCTTGCTCCTTCCAAAGGATCAGATTTCTCATACAGGTTAAGAGTTCTCACTTTATATTTTCTGTCTTTCCATCGGAATTTCTTCCTTGTTTTGCTTAATTTTCTTGCATTTAATAATCCCATAGTATTA
>JAGVXO010000023.1 GCA_018303755.1 Candidatus Pacearchaeota archaeon | reverse complement strand
GCACCGGTTTTGCCCAGCCGAAAAGAAAACCCGCCTGCGACAAAATCAGGACGACCGGCAAGATAATGGAACCGAACAAATCAAGATGTTTGAGGAAATCAAGAGGAGATTCGTTTCAGGTAGACCATTAAATATGAGGGGTATGATGGATGATTTATATGTGCAAGTAGAATTATTAAACGCAGGGATTAATGGATGGAGAGGAGTTTTTTCTGAAAGGTTAGATGATATTGAGGGATTAAGTGCTGATTTTAAGGTAAAGCAATTCTATCCTGTTGCAAGACATGTTGGCGAGAAGAAATATTTGGAAGAAGCAACAGAAGCACCAGGCGAAACTTTATAAACCCATTTTATGATAAGATATTAACCAATGAAGTAAATATACGGAGGTCCTTATGGATTTCTATACAATTGTTGAAAAAGCAAAAAAATCAGGAAAAATTGAAAAAGGAACAAATGAAGTTACAAAAGCTGTAGAGAGAGGAACTGCAAAGTTTGTTGTTGTGGCAGCAGATGTAGAGCCAAAAGAAATAGTTAAACACTTATCTATGCTCTGCAAAGAAAAAGGCATAAAATACGGCGAAGTTGACAGCAGAAAAAAGCTGGGAATTTCAGCAGGATTGCCTGTTTCAGCAAGCTCGGTTGTTGTAATAGACGCAGGAGATGCAGAGAATGATATCAAAGCGCTTAAATAACTTTAATTTTTTTGAATAATAAAATGGCAGAACAGAAAAGTCAGAACGAACAGCAGAAAAAGAAAAGAATATCTATCACAGACAGCGAAGCTGTTCCTGCGATTGTTGAAGAAATTGTAGGACGAACAGGATTCAGAGGAGAAGTAACACAGGTAAAGGCAAAAATAATGGAAGGAAGGAATAAAGGGCGTTCAATGAGGAGAAATGTTAAAGGGCCTATAAAACCCAAGGATGTTTTGATGTTGAGAGAAACTGAAATTGAAGCAAGAAAAATAAGAAGCAAGGTTACAAAAGGAGTTTATACTTAAGATGGCAAAGGTTATGAAAATGGCAAGCCCAAAAAAAGCAAATGTTGATGTTGAAAGTGCAAAATCCCGAATAGTAAGTGCTGGACCTGAAATAGGAGATAATCAACAGAGGCGGTTTGATTTAGGTGCTTTAATAGAACAAATAAAAGATACTTTTGTTGAGGGAATACTCCTCTTGGATTTAAATAAAAAAGAAAATTGCCTTGATAAGAGATATTGGGTTGAACAATTAGTAGACACTTTTAATGCTAAAGGATATGATGCAAGGGCTGTTCATCTGCATCCAGAAGATGATATGAGATATACAATAGTATTTGCTCCAAGAAAACCTTATTCAAAAGCAGGAGGCTCATCTTAAAATGCCAGAATGTTCATTTTGCAAGAAGGATTATAACATTCCGAGAGGGCTTACATTCGTGCTTCATAGCGGGGATATCATGTATTTCTGCTCTAGCAAATGCAGGAAAAATTTCAATCTTAGAAGAAAAAGCGAAAAAGTAAATTGGATAAGAAAGGTTGAGAATTCTAAAACTTCGCAAACTGCAGAAGCTAAAGAAAAAGAAGATTAGGCATAAAAAATTAAATTGTGCGCTTCGCGCCTGTTTTATTATGCAAATTCTTAATCCACTTATTAATTGATATATTGGTTTTTATACACTTTAATTAATGTCAAAGATAAGAATAACATTCCAATTAACTTGCCTTAAATAAGACAAAGTTATGGGGTGTTTAAAGAAGTCTATTATATTTCATTTGCAAAAATTTAAATTCTTCCGTCGCCAAAAATCTAATTTTATCGACGATAAAACGCGTTTTTATGACAGAAAGCTTTTTAAAGCAAGAAAGCGTTTTTAAGCTGAGAAATAGATAAAAAATCAAAATTCTCTTAGGTTTATTCAAAATGGCAGAAGAATATAATGCAAAGTCAATAAAAGTTTTAGAGGGATTAGAAGCAGTGAGACTGAGACCGGCTATGTATATAGGAAGCACAAGCAAGGATGGTTTGCATCACTGTGTCTATGAAGTTATTGATAATTCAATAGATGAAGTTCAGGCAGGATTTGCTACATTAATTGAGATTATAATAAATAAAGATGGTTCGATAACAATAATAGATAATGGCAGGGGAATTCCTGTTGACAAGCATGAATCCGGAAAATCTGCTTTAGAAGTGGCTTTGACAAAGCTTCATGCAGGGGGCAAGTTTGAAAACAAAGTTTATGAAATATCCGGCGGTTTGCATGGAGTAGGATTAAGCTGTGTTAATGCGCTTTCAATAAAATTGACTGCGCAGATTAAAAGAGACGGCAAAGTTTATGAACAAAGTTACAAAAGAGGAGTTCCTGAAGCAAATGTAAAAGTAGTTGATAAAATAAAAGAAGGAGAAACAGGGACATCAATTACTTTCTGGCCTGATTCTGAAATATTCTCAACTTTAGAATTTGATTTCGGCACTATTGCAACAAGAATTAGGGAGCTTGCATTCCTAAACCCCTCTGTCAAATTAATACTTGAAGATAAAAGAAAAGAAAGTGTAAAAAAAGAAGAGTTTCATTATGAAGGCGGGCTTGTTGAGTTTGTCAGCTGGATTAACAGAAGCAAAAGTTCATTGCATAAGCCGGTTTATTTTAACAAAAAATCAGATTCAACAATTGTAGAAGTTGCAGTGCAGTATGTTGACGGCTATCAGGAAAATATTTTCAGTTTTGTCAATACAATAAATACAATTGAAGGCGGAACTCATGTGTCTGGATTTAAAACTGCTTTAACAAGGGCAATAAATGATTATGCTACAAAAAAAGGACTTTTAAAAAATGAAAAATTATCAGGTGATGATACAAGAGAGGGGCTTACAACAGTTATCAGTATAAAAATGAAACAGCCCCAGTTTGAAGGGCAGACAAAAACAAAATTAGGAAACTCTGAAATAAAAGGGCTTGTTGATTCTATGGTTAGCGTAGCTCTTGGTGAATATTTTGAAGAGCACCCGGATATTGCAAGCAAAATTTCAAACAAATGCATCTCTGCTGCAAAGGCAAGAGAAGCAGCTAAAAAAGCGCGCGATTTAGTTAGAAGAAAAAGCATTGTTGGATTTTCAGGGCTTCCTGGGAAATTAGCAGACTGCTCTTCTAAAAAGTTTGAGCAGACAGAAATGTATATTGTCGAGGGAAACAGCGCGGGTGGCTGCTTTTCTGGGGATACAAAAGTTGCACTTGCTGATGGAAGAAATATTTCATTTAAACAATTATTAGAAGAGCACAAGCAAGGGAAGAAAAACTTTTGTTATACAATAAATAACGATGGAAGTATTGGAATAGAAAAAATAGAAAACCCAAGAATTACAAAAAGAAATGCAGAAGTTATGAAAATAATCCTTGATAACAATCAAGAAATAATTTGCACTTTAGATCATAAATTTATGTTAAGGGGTGGGGGTTATAAAGAAGCCGACGAATTGACGAAAGATGATTCTTTGATGCCTTTATATGAAAGAGAAATTAATATAATTCCCAGGAATAATCATAAAATAATAAAAATAGAAAAATTAACAGAAAAAATCGATGTTTATGATATTGAAGTTCCTGATACCCATAATTTTGCTTTGGCTTCCGGAGTTTTTGTGCACAATAGCGCAAAAATGGCCCGTGACAAAGAGTTTCAGGCAATTCTCCCTCTTAAGGGAAAGCCATTGAATGTTGAAAAAGCAAATCCTGTAAAGGTGCTTTCTTCAGATGAAATTATTAACCTAATTACTGCAATAGGAACAGGAATAAAAGAAAGTTTTGATATTAAAAAACTAAGGTATAATAAAATAATAATAATGACTGATGCTGATGTTGATGGACAGCATATTCGAACGCTTTTGCTGACTTTTTTCTTCAGGTATATGCCCGAACTTATTGAAAATGGGAATATTTTTGTTGCAATAAGCCCACTTTACAGAATAAGGCATAAGGGAAAAGACAGCTATGTTTATAGTGACGAAGAGCTTGAAAAAGAGATTAAAAAAATTGAAGGAAATCCAGATGTGCAAAGATTTAAAGGACTTGGAGAGATGAATCCTCCCCAGCTTTGGGATACTACAATGGATCCTAAAAAAAGAATATTTAAAAAAATAGCTATTGAAGATGCTATAAGAGCTGATGAAGTTTTCACTATGCTGATGGGAGACGCAGTCGGGCCAAGAAGAAAGTTTATTGAATTAAATGCAAATATCGCGGAGCTGGACATTTAAAATGACGAAAGAAAAAAACAGCGAAGATGAAGAAAATGAAGAAGAAATAGAATCTGAAGAAGAATCTAATAAAGAAAGTGCTGAAAACGAAGATGTTGAAGCGCTTTCAAAATCGGAAATTAATTTCAAGGATGTTGGAGAAGATAGAACTGTCAAGACAGAAATATCTGGAGAAATGCAGAGGGCTTATATTGATTATGCAATGTCTGTTATAGTTTCGCGTGCGCTTCCTGCTGTTGAAGATGGATTAAAGCCAGTTCACAGAAGAATTCTTTATGCAATGGAGCAAATGGGTTTGGATAAAGGCCCTACAAAGAAATCTGCGAGAATTGTAGGGGAATGTATGGGAAAATACCATCCTCACGGAGACGCTTCGATTTATGATGCCTTAGTGAGAATGGCACAGGATTTTTCTTTAAGATATCCGCTTATCCATGGGCAGGGAAATTTTGGAAGCATGGATGCAGATGAAGCTGCAGCAATGCGTTACACTGAAGCAAAACTTGCAAAAATCTCGCTTGAATTACTGCAGGATCTTGACAAAGAAACTGTTCCATTTGCAGGGAATTTTGACAATTCTTTAAAAGAACCATTGGTACTTCCTGGAAAAATTCCAAATCTTCTTATTAATGGTTCATCAGGAATAGCTGTTGGAATGGCTACAAATATTCCTCCTCACAACCTTATAGAAGTTTGCGACGCGATTATTTCAGTTATTGATGAGCCGTCAATTGAAATAAAAGAGCTTGTTGAAATAATTAAAGGCCCTGATTTTCCAACAGGAGGCGTAATGGTAAATGAAAATGTTCTGGATATGTATTCTACTGGAAGAGGAACAAATTGCAGAATTAGTAAGAGATAAAAAACTTGCAGATGTTTCGGATATAAGAGATGAATCTGCAAAAAAGAAAGTGAGAATTGTTATAGAATTAAGAAAAGGCATTGATCCTAAATTTACAATTAACCGTTTGTATAAATCTACAAATCTTCAGATAAATTTCAATGCTGTTTTTGTTGCTCTTGACAATGGAATACCAAAAACAATGAACTTAAAACAGATTATTGAAGCATATATTATGCATAGAAGAAAGATGGTGAGAAAAAGAAGCGAATTTGACTTAAAAAAAGCAGAGGCGCGTCTGCATATTGTTGAAGGACTGCTAATTGCGCAAAAACACATTGATAAAGTGATAGAGACAATAAAAAAAAGCAAGACAACTGCAGAGGCATCTGAAAATCTGCAGAAGAAATTTGAACTTACAAAAAAACAGGCAGATGCTATTCTTGAGATTACATTAAAACAACTTACAGCTTTAGAAAGAGAAAAGCTCGAAAAAGAAGAGATTGATCTTAAAGAATTAATCAAGGAGCTTAAAATTATTCTTGGTGATGAAAAAGAAATTCTTAAGATAATAAAAAAAGAGCTTAATGAACTAAAGAAAAATTATGGAGATGA
>JAGVXO010000022.1 GCA_018303755.1 Candidatus Pacearchaeota archaeon | reverse complement strand
GGAATATAATTGTGCAGGAAGGTTTTTCTATTTTTTGCTGCGCCCAAAAAATCATCTTGATTTTTTATTATAAGGTATTCTTCATCAGCGTTTATTTCTGTTTCTATATTTTCCCCTTTAAGCCATTCTTTTATTTTTTCTTCAGGCATTTCATAAACCCCCTTTGTTATCTGCCTTTTTATTTCAGGTATGTTAAGCGCGTCAAAACTCAATCTGATGTCGTCTTTGTCAATTGTGCAGAGTTTTGTTCCTATTGTTTCAATTATGATTTCGTCCCCTATTTTTTTTATCTCTTCTTTTGACAAGGCGCCTGAATAAATCCAGTATTTTCCAGAGCCACTTTCAACGAGCAGATAAGGCAATTTTTTTATTCCATACTCTTTTTCAAGCATTTCAACTATCTTTTTCTTTTTTGCATTGTCAAGAAGTTTTAGGTACATCATTTTTTAAGGAGGGTATTATTTAAATCTTCTTTATTTAATAGAACATACTTATGAACAGACTTTATTAATTCATTATTCCTTGAGAAATTCGTGTCCCTTCTCCTTTCATAGTAGGTATACAGAATGGTTTTTATTCCTAACTCCCTTAATGATTGAATTGCAGGTACAAAATCGCTATCTGAGGAAATAATGATGATTTTTTTTACATTCGGGTATTTAATGGGTATGCTCATTAAATCAATAATTGCTAATGAGTCAACAGCTTTTTGCTTGTATAAAAAAAGATTATTGATTTTTAATCTTTGGCATCTTCCTTCTCTTACCATTGCTCCCTTTTCTCTTAATTTTTTAATAAATCTATCGTGCCCTTCTTTTCTTAGTTCTTCTTCTTTTGTTGGAATCCTGCTTTGAAATGGCGGAGCAGTATAATAAAATATTTGTTTGCATTGTAAATTTTCTTTTTTTGATAAATTATATGCAAAAAGGATTTTATCAAATTTTATGTACATTCCATTTCCGAAATGTTTGCTTAATTTTGAGAGAAATCCATCATCAATAAAAATTAAAGACTCATCCGGCGACCCAGATGGATCACCGGGGAGCATACTATTATTACTATTATCTTCTGCTTTATAAATTTTGTTGTTATGCATCATTTTTCTGTTTCTTATGGAAATCAATCTTATTCGGTTTTATTAATTCTTTTACATTATGGTAAAAATTATTTCCGTCAATAAACACAATAGCTTTTTTATTTTCCATATAGAATTAAATACCCGATTTTTTTAATAGAACTCCCGGCATTGCCCGAAGACCATACCGGGATTTGATACATATAATAATGCAGGTCTCTTTATAAATTTTGTTATTTTCTATATCCATCATTCTCCGCACTCCCCCACTTTTTTCAATTTTGCCAGAAAAAAACCTTCAGTATTATTGTCCTGAGGATAAATTCTTGAGCATTTTTTTACATTTTCATTAAATTTTTCCCCTTTCCATTCTGTCATGCCTTGTTTTGTTTTTACAGGTATTTCTATCTTCATTATTTCCACCGGATAATTATCAAGAACATAAGAAATTACTCTTTCATTTTCTTCAGGAGCATAGGTGCAGGTTGAATAAACTATTTCTCCACCCACTTTTAATGTTTTTATTGCAGAAACTAGCAGCAATTTTTGAAGTCCTGAAAGATTTCTTATTATATTCTCGCTGAAAACCATTGGTTTTTTTGATGCTCTTATTGTTCCTTCACCGCTGCAAGGAGCATCCACAAGTATTTTATCAAATTTTAAATGTTTTTTTATTATTTTTGCACATAGATTTGCGCCTTCGCTTCTTGTAATTATTGCATTTGTAACTCCGCACCTCTGAAGATTTGTTGAAAGAATTGAAATTCTCCCTAAGTTTAAATCATTGGCAATTATTGCACCAGAATTTTCCATAATTGCAGCAATCTGCGAAGTTTTGCTTCCAGGAGAGGCGCATAAATCCAGCACAATATCGCTTTTTTCAGGAGAAAGCGCAATTGAAGGCATCATGCTCGAAATATCCTGAACATAATAATATCCAAGAGTATGCTCAATTGCCTTTCCAATTTCTCCAGGTGCAAGTTCTGATACAATAATCATAATTTCTGGATGTTCTTTGTATGGCTGTGCAATTTTCCATTTTTTTTCAAGTCTTGTTTTTAATTCAGAAACAGATATTTTGAGAGTGTTGCATCTAATTGAATTAAGCAGAGGCTTTTCACAATAACTGCAAAAATCATCATATTCACTTTCAAGGATTTCTTTCATGCGCTCAAGAAACGCAGGGTTTAACTTTGATATTCCATAATTTTTTATTTTTTCCATTTTATAATACATTTTCGTGCTTTTTATAGTTTTTATTCTTTTTTCGGCACGACTTTTCTTAATCGCAATGTTAAGTCGAATAATTTTAATGGCATTCAATTATACAAATATTTAAATATTGCTCCTAAATTTCTTTGTTTATGGATAGAATATTAATCTTAGATTATGAAAGATTTTTGTGCCGTTTTTTACCTCAAACACAAAAAGATGATGCGGAGGTTTTATCGAAATTTAATCAACAATTAGGTTTGGAACTTACAAAGAAAGATAGGTTATATAGATATTTGATAAGAGTTCCAAAACATTTGCAGATTCATATAGAATATAGGACTTCTGGAGAGATTTCCAATTTAGTTGGTGAAACCATAAACGAATTATGGGTTCTTTATTTAAACAGATGGGATTGAGCCATTAAAAGTACTCCTTCAAAAAATCAAAGATTCTTCTAGAGGATATTTTGCAGTCTCTCACCCCTCGGGCTCGTCTCACTCAACAAGCGCCTCAAGAGGTATTGAAATTTTTGCATGGAATGAAGGAAGAGAGGGAATTTCGCTTTTTGAGCTTTTTGGGTAGGGCTGTCCGTATTCTTTTTCTTTCATTTCTGTTGTCCGTTCATCAGTTATTTTAAAAGTATGATCGCTTGCTATATCAATTCTTCCATTAAACCCCCTTCTTACAACCTTTTCACTAAAATACAGCCCTAATCCTTCATTTCTTTTGAATATATTTTCTTCATGCACCTCTGCTTGCATTCTGTATCCTTTTTCAAAGATATGCCTTATTTCCTCAGCATCAATTGGCCTGCTAACCATATTTTCAAGTTCAAAAATAAAATCCCTGCTTGAGAGATAGGCTAGTGCTTTTATAAGGGAATTACTGAATGCATATTGAACAGCATTTCCAACAACATTTGAAAATAAACTGGCAAAAGCAGGTTTGTTTGTTCTGACTTCCATGCGCTCAACTTCAGGAGAATATGAAAATCTTGCTCCAAGCATTCTTTTGTTCATTCCATGTCTGTAAGAGTCAATTGTTTCATTGATAATTTCAACAGGGCTAAATTTTTTTGCATTAACTCTTAAGGCTTCTGCATTTAACTGGCTTATTTTTAATATTCCTGCCAGATTTGACACTCTTTTTCCTGCATTCCAGACTGGTTTCATGAGCTCTCTTGCTTGGAAGATTCTTGTAGCAAGTTCAGGACTTGGATTTTTTCCAGCAATTTCCCTAAGTGCTTTTTCAATGCTGTCTTCAGCAATGCTAAGCACAGAAATCGGGTTTTTTAAGTCATGGACTAAGATGGCCATTAGCTCTTCATGGAATTCTCTTTCTCTTAATAATTCCTCATGCTCTTCCCGAAGTCTTTCATAATCTTCATCCATTTTATTCCGATACTCAAAATGAAATTAACTTCTATTATTGCTGGGCTTTTAAATCTTTGTTTTGTCAAATTAGAAATCAAACAAGCGTCTTCTGCTTAGAACCCTTGATTATATCTTCTGTGTGGATTCCAAAAACCTGGAAAATATTCTCTATAGACGGCAGAACTTGTTTTGTCAAATAATATTCAATATCATAAAGTTTATTTTCCTCTGGAAACACGACTTTTTCTCTTTTAAGCGCCTTTTTATTTGATGATTCAGCAATGTAATATTCAATAAGCATTCCTTGGCTTATTGGAATTCCCGCTTCAAGCATTTTTTTTGCCATTGCAACATGAGGAGTTTCTGCCTTGTATTCTGAAAGAGGCTTTTTCAGCTGTGTTCTTATTATCAGCTGTTTTTTTTCAATATTCCTGCTTTTTATTTTTTTAATTATTTCTTTTGTATATTCAAGCGCTGATTTTTCATTTCCTTCCCTAAGTATTTTCTCAAGAACTTTATTCTGCAGCTCTCTTGCAAGCTGACACCAGTCGCGCCTGATTGTTTCAAAACCGCGTATTTTCATTTTTCCCTTTTCATTTATCAAAGCATATTTCTTTTTTGCGCCTATTTCCCCGCCACGTGTTGTAACCCATATGCCTCTTTTATAAAAATCTTCTAATTCAAGCTCCATTATTCCAGGAAGCTCTGAATTTATCTTTTTAAGGAATTCAAGTGCCTGTGATTTCGTTTTCTTTCCTAACTCGAGACATATAGAATCTGTATCAGAATATATCGCTTTAAATCCCTCTTTTTCAGAATCTTTAATCACTTTTTTTATAAAATCTCTCGATACTGCAGTTGTTGCTTCAGATGCTTCAGGGCAGTAATATCTTGCTCCGAAAAATCCCTGATATCCATAGGAAGCATTTGCAAGAAGCTTGAATGCATTGCTTCTTGCTTTTAATATTGGAGAGGGATTTTTTTTATATTCTTCTTTGTACTGCTTTCTTTTTTCGATTATTTCTTCAAGCATCTCTGGAAAAAATCCTTTTTGTTTTTTGAAATACAACTTTCTTTTTCCAGAATCTATTTCAACCGAATCTGGTTTTTTTATTTCTCCTAAGTATGTTGAGCGTGATAAATTAAATGTGGAAATTATGCTCGGCCAGTAGCTCGTAAAATCAAACATCACAATATTTTCATAAAGTTTTGGAACTGGCTGAAGAACAAATGCCCCTTCATATTTCTGCCTGCGCCTTCTTTTTTCTATTTCATCATGCTCTGGTTTTTCTTCAATTATCTCATTGAATTTTGAAAGATTATGAATAATGTAATTTTCCACATTCGCAGACATACCGTCTCTTGTTGCATCAAATAACGGCTCTTGCATCACTCTGCTGAATTCTTCAATATCTGCCCATAATTTTTCAACCAGCCTATAGGTAAGCGCAGAGTCATGAAGATTATATTCAAAAAATTCTTTCCATTCAGATTCACCCATTTTTGAAGAGTGCTTGAATTCATGCTCTTTTTTCCCCTCTCCTAAAAGTTCTGAAGATACATCGTTTAACCCAAGTGTTTCTGACTGCAGATACTGAGAATATGCAACCTCTATGAATTTTAGCAGATCAATATGCACTATTCCATCTATTTTTCCTTTTGGATTCATTCCTCCACTGAATTTTGGCTGTGAGTTGTCAAGTCCAAGAGACAACTTAACTTTGTTTTTTTCAGCTCGTGCTTTAAGATATGGCAAATCAAACTTGTCAGAAAAATAACCTACAAGAACATCTGGGCTTATTTTTTTAATTTCTTCTGTAAAGGCATTAAGCATTTCTTTTTCATTTGCATAGCATTCTACATAATCTGGAAGTTTGCTGCATTTTTTCCAAGTAAAAACTTTTTTTGTTTTTTCGCCATATAAAGAAATCATTAATATTTCTCCTTTGCCTATCTCAAACTCATCTGACTCAATGTCAAAAGCGATTATTTTTGGAAGGAAAGTTTTATGATGCTTAATTGCTTTTATTGAGTTTACTTTAATGCATAAATCAACATCTATTGAAGAATCAATGCCTCCGAATTCTTCAGAATTCACAACTTCTGCATTTATTAAATGCCATTGCATGGGGATAAGTTGGCTTTCAATTATATATCTTGTAACATAATTTAAATCCTGCTCTTTTAGTGCAGAAATCTCCTTGAATTTTATTTTTCCAGCGATTATTTTGTTGTCTTTCTGGCTTTTTGTATAAATCTTTATTGCTTTTACTTTTTCTCCGAGAAAATTCTTTTCTTTCAGCTCTGCTTTTTCAACACTAGAAACTCCTGAAATATTCTTCTCTTTTATTTTCTTTATCTTTTCAACAATCTCCTCTGCTTTTTTGTCAGACACATCTTTTTTTAAAATTGCCCAGAAATAAATATCGCATTTGTCTATCAGGCAGATGCGCTTTCCAGCAGAATTCCTGCCAATAATCTTTGCATAACTCCTTCCATTATGCTCAAAATGTTCATAGTCAAGGGGGATAAAATCAACTTCCATTAATACCAAAAGAACACAGCATATTAAAAAGTTCTGATTTTCAGATTGTTAAAGAATACCCCTCAGATTTGTTATTATTTAGTGACAATAATAGAAATGTTTATAAATAGAGGATTTTTATTGAGAGTATGAAACAAAGATATGAATCAGAAAATATGCGGGAACGATTTGAGAGATTAGAACGTGAAACTGAAGAAGCCCATTCAAGAGGAGATAATTGCAGATATTATAAATTATCTTCTGTATTATACCGAGATTTTGGGATTATTCCAGAAGACAGAGAATCTTATGAACAAGGGTTGACAGAAGAACAAGAAGTAATAAGGATTAGAAGTTTGAGTGATTTGGAAGAATCTGCAAGCCATACTTCAACAAGTTTGAGTAGAGATTCTACTAATAAATATCAGAATTTTCTTAAAGCAAGCGAGAAATTTATGTATGGAGATTCAAAAAAGTTAATGTCTAAGAGAAAAGCATGCCTTAGGGAACATTTTCCCGAAAGATTTGGCAGAGACGGAACGCAAGAAATCGGTGGATATAGTGACAGACAAACATACGGACTTTTTGCACACATGATTAATTACGCGCAAAAAGTTGTAGATAATCCTTCCCAAGCATAATTATTTATATATCTCTATTCTAATTATCTTATGGGTTTAAACATAAGAGATATAGTTCCGAGAAAAGAAATTTCATTTGAAAGTTTAAATGGAAAGATTATTGCTGTTGATGCATTTAACACTTTATATCAGTTTTTATCTTCTATAAGACAGTATGATGGCAGTTCTCTCCAGGACAGCAAAGGCAGAATTACAAGTCATCTGTCAGGATTATTCTATAGGAATATTGCTTTGCTATCTGATGAAATTAAGCTGATTTATGTTTTTGATGGAAAGCCTCCTGAACAAAAAGCAGGCACAAGAGAAAAAAGAATTAATACAAAAGATTCTGCAAGAGCAAAGTATGACGAGGCAAAAAAATTAGGCGATTACGAAGCAATGAGGCGTTACAGCCAGCAGCTTTCTGTACTTACAAAAGAAATGATAGAAGAAAGCAAAGAACTTCTTAATGCAATGGGTATTATGGTTGTTCAGGCGCCTGCTGAAGGCGAGGCACAGGCGTCTTTTATGGCTAAATACAAAGATGTTTATGCAGTTGCATCGCAGGACTATGATTGTTTACTCTTTGGAGCGCCAAGATTAATACAGAATTTAACACTATCAAGAAAAAGAAAAACTGCCACAGGAGTTATTTCTGTCAATCCAGAATTGATTGAACTTGAAAGAGTTTTAAATTCTCTTCAAATTGACCACGAACAACTAATTTCTCTTGGAATATTAGCAGGGACAGATTATAATCCAGGAGGCATAAGAGGAATAGGGCAGAAAAAAGCACTGCAGATTGTACAGCAATACAAACAGCCGGCGATTATATTCAAGCAATTTCCAGAACTGGATTCTGGATGGCAGGAAATTTTTCAGCTTTTCAAAAAGCCAGATGTTCTTCACGACATTGAAATTAAATTTCCAAAAATCGATAAAGAAAAGATAAAAGAAATTCTTATTGAGCACGAATTTTCAGAAGAGCGCATAGACAAGCAGTTAGAAAAACTGGAGGAAATAAAAAAAACCAGCGCGCAGAAAAGATTGTTTTGACTTTTTGTTTTGCTATCACCCCCATTTCTTTTCCTTATTTTATGCATTTTCATTTTTGATTTAAAGATTATTTAATTTAATTTTCAAAGAACCAATGTATAAACTGATTAGCAGAATAAAGAATAAGTGAGCCGAGTGATTGCACGAGCTAAAGAAGTTTATAAGCTTGCCTGCTGAAAGAAAACTGCTCTACTTTAGTGGTGAATGAATTTCAGCTTTCATGTTGGCAAGCTTTCGTAATATATTAATTCTAGAA
>JAGVXO010000021.1 GCA_018303755.1 Candidatus Pacearchaeota archaeon | reverse complement strand
AAATTCTGAACTAAATTCTTTGCTTACTGGAATTGTTTTGCGGTTGCATAAATATGATGAAATAGCAAAAAAACTTGTTGAAGATAACTCTATGCTCTACCAAAGAGTACAGCAGTTCCAGCAGATGTTTAAAGTTAGTGAAGTTAAGCCAGAAGAAAAAACAAATAACCAATCTGATGGGAAAATTGGTAAAAAAACAAAGAAAAAAATTGATAAGGAAATTGATAAAAATAAAGTTGACTAATTATATATTCTAGAATACAGAAATATAAATAGGGCGTATACTTTTGCTTTTATAAAATGTCTTACAAAATAAGCAGAAAAGAATTCCTATTATCTGCATCTGCGCTTGCAGGAGCAGCGCTTCTTGGAACAGGATGCAGCACTATAAGAAACAATCCAATAGCAAATATTTTTCTGTTTGGAGGGCAGTTTTATTCAGGGCTTTTAGAATCTATGGTTATAGTTAAGAACAGAAGTTCTGGAATAGATTTAGAAGAATCAATGATGGGGCGTTCAGCAAGAAGTGCAACAGGAGCCTATCATGATTTTTATTCAGTTTCAGCAGTTTCTAATCCTTCAATTGAATTCGCGCAGGTTGAATGTAAAAGTGAAGAAGAGCGCGAAGCTCTTAGAAAAGGATTTTCATGTTCTGATATAACTGACAGAAATGATGACAAGGTTTATCAATTCGATGAATTTGGAAGAGCTGATGAATTTAAGAGATATACTCCGATAAATATCGTTCATGGAATTCCAGAGGGCATAAAAGGCATAAGATTTGCTATTGCACTGGATAAAAATCTCGCTGTTGCATACCAAAATGCATTTCTGCCTAAAATAGAAAATCCAAATGCCGCAATAATAAACTTTGAAGCAATTGCTTATGGAGATTATACAAGTATTCTTTTATCAGGAAAAAAAGAGCTCTCGAGAGCGGATTTTAAGGTAAGCGGACCGACGCCAAAAAAAGAGGAAAAATAAATTTGTTGTAATCAGATAATATTGGCTCGCTGCGCTTGCCTGACAAATTTGGTTCGCTTCGCTCACATATTTTATTCTGCAAATCATTAATCTATTTGCACATTGGTTTTTATATAATTTAATTTATACCAAGGATAAAAAGAAAAGTGAAATTGGAAGGATGCTGAATTTGGGAAAGTTATGGGATGTTAGAAAAATTAGTGGGATTTAATCCAGATTAAATGGGAGTGCTGTTTATTCCAGATCTTTTATTAATTATATCACGCGCAGTTGAGGGCTTTTTCATTTTTAAAAATACAATCACTCCAACAAGTGCAACAAGCGCGACTATTACAATTACGACTGTCCAGTTTCGCGATGGAGTTTCTGTTGAAGAAGTTTTGCATGTTCCTACACAGCACCATCCGCCTGAAGAAACTTTATTCTCTCCGTCACAGCTTTCGTCAGATAAGCACACTTTTCCGCCTAATTCTGTGCAGGACTTTCTTGAACTGATTGGAATAGATGTCTGATTTGTTGCATTTTCTCCTATCCGGAATTCAAGAATTATACTATCATTTGAACTTTCTGATGTTGCATTAATTGTTCCTGTGAAATTGCCAATTTTATCAAATAAAATATTTAGTTTTATCAGTGTGTTGTTTTTTGGATTAAGATCTCCTATGCTTTTATTAGAAATTGAGATATATTTTTTAATATCATCTGAAATAGTTATATTAATTTCGCCAGTGCTGTTATCTCCTTTGTTTGAAAGAGCGATTGTATAGACATATAACTCTCCTTTTTTCAGATTTTCTCCTATGCTTTTTATATCAAAAGAGATTCTGCTTATCTTAACGCTTTCATTTTCAGTAATGTTGATTTCAGTATTATTTTCTTTTTCTGAAGTTGCATTTTTTATAATGTACATTGGCAGTCCATAACTTTCAGAACCAGAGGAAAGAACAAGTTTTGTAATTGTTGTTTCACTGATTTGTGATGTGGAAATAGTTATTTCTTTATCATCTTGTGCAGGAACAAAGGTTGAGCCAGAAACTGATTCAAGAGAGTATGATGCAGTGATGTCATTATCCAGATTATTGTGCAATGTTAAAATAAAATTTTTTGAACCGATAAAAAGTCCGGGCTTTGCATAAAATACTGCAGTGTTATTGGTAATTACAAAACTCTTTTCAATGTCTTGAGTTTTGATTTCATTTCCTTCCTTGAAATAAACATCTTTTATTCTTAGGCTCATATTGCCTTCATTATAAGGAAGAACTGCCCAGATATAATAAGTGTTATTAATATTTGCAACTCCATAATCAACTGGAGTTAAAACATGTGCCTTAAAAAATCCAATGTCTTCTTTTGTTATCGGCTCCAGAATATTGCCTTTTAGTGTTGCAAAAAACGTCCCGCCTTTTGAAAAACTATCTTTTGAAGTTATAATAGATAATGCCTGTGAAAAAGAGATTAACAAGAGGACTAAGATCACAGATGCACCTAATTTTTTTATCATTATGTTTAAAGAAGAAGGTGATTAATAAATTTAACCTTTCTTATTCATCATCTTTTCTTGTATCCAAATAATTTATTATAATCTGGATGATTGATAATATCAAGTATAAAACAAATAATTTCAATCTCATTTCCTTTAATTGTATAAAGCATTCTCCAATATCCAGCAAGTTCAACTCGCCATAAATTTGATACATTATATTTTTTTGGGATAAGGTATTTCTGAATATTATCTCCATAAAATGGATTTTCTTTTATTAGAGCACTCTTTTGTTTTATTGATTTAAGCAATTGCATTTCATTTGTATTCTCTTTTCCTTCACTTAATTGCTGTCCAACAATTGCATTAAGTCTTCTGTATTCATTGTTTGCTTGTTCAAGAAGAATAATTCTTACAGGTTTGTTCATATTTCTGTGCCTCTTTTTATAAGTTCATTTAATTCCTTTCTTTCAGAAAATATCCATAAAATTCCTTTTGTTCCAATAATTATTTTTCCGCTTATTTGAAGATAATCAAGAACCTGCATTAATGTTTGATGCATAACTTTTCTTGGCAGTCGCCTCTTTAATTCTGCAATAGAAATTAGTTCTCCTGCATTTTTTAAAATACCCTCTACCATCAGCACAGTATTCAAAGTAGGAGAATGCCCTATTTGTACATTTTCAAGTATTTGTTTTTTTACCATTTTGCTATATAATTATATTCAATAGGTATATATGTATATAAATGTTTTGGAAAGGTATTTTTGAATCATTTCCCCAAAACATTTAAATACACGCACGAATTATCGTATGTACACTAATTTAACATAAATAAAAATAAATAGAAAATAACACATGGCAACATTTACTGTTTCAATACCAGAAGAGCTGAAAAAAGAAATGGACAAGCATCCAGAGATAAACTGGCCGGAATATCTTAAACAGCGTTTTGAGATAAGACTTAAAGAGCTGATGAAATTTGAAGAATTGAAAAACTCCGGAAAATTAAAATGACGAGCTTAACTTTGCCCATATCTGATGAATTTAAAAATTCTCTAAAAGTTTTTATGTGGATAAATTGGAGCGAAATTGCGAGAGAGGAAGCTATAAAAAAATTGATATTTGAAAGCTATATGAGAACAGGAGATATTACAGACAGGCAATGGGAATTCTGCGAAAAAATTGATTGGCATCCTGTTGATGAACTGCCTTTGAAAGAGGAGTTTATTAAGAAATTGGATAAAATAAAAAAAGAAAAAGGCATTAAATTTAAGAATATAGACGAATTAAGAAGGATTATTGAGAAATAAAATGTATGCTTATGAAATAATGCCTACTCTGCAAAGAATTCTTAATAAATTGTCAAAGAAAGATAAGAATCTCTATGAAATAATTATGAATAAAATTGAGGAGATTATCGAAAATCCGTATCATTACAAACCATTAAAATATGATTTGGCAGGAGAAAGGCGAGTTCATATAATGAAAAGCTTTGTTCTCAAATTCGGAATTGATGAGCAAAAGAAAATTGTTCGTTTTATTTTCTTCGGGCATCACGACGAGGCGTTCAGGAGATAAATTTCTCTTTTTTAAAATGGATTTCTTTAACCATACAATTCGTGATGCACAAAATTCTTTAAATTTATGTATTATAGATAATTTAATTTAAATGTCTGAAGACATTGACATTTTTGCAAATAGGAATAAAAATACTTAACGCCCCCACGATACCTTATCTTTTTGCTGATTTTCCCCCAAGCTAGAGATTATGCAGAAAACTTTAACAAATTAAATTATTTTTTTAAAAAATTTTCAATAGGTATATGAATAAAATCATTCGATATAACTTTTTCTTTTGTAATTAGGATTAATTCTTTTATGTGTTTCTTTTTTTCTTTCAGTTCTGTTAATCCTTTATATTCTCTTTCTGGAATTTTTTGAGATGAGACAACATTAATCGCTTTGTTATTAAAAATAAAATCTACTTCGTTTTTATCTGCCCAGTAATATAGTTGTTCTTTTTCATCTTTTCTTAGTTTTTGTGCAACAAGTGCTTCAAATAAATGCCCTTCATTAACTCTTTGAGATAGAACCGTGGTTAGTCCGTTATCTAAAGTATAATATTTAGAAGCTCTTCCTGCAGTGTATTTTGTTTTTGCAGAATAAGAGAAAAATGGAACTTCAAAAATTAAGTAAGCATCTATAAGATAAGAAAGATAGTTTTCTGCTGAGCGGGGGTTGATACCTAACTCTTTTGCTAGTTTGTTTGGGCTTATTTTTAAGCCAGTATTTGAGAGTATATATTGCGCAAGTGCCTTAAATTGCTGCGTTGCGACGATTGAATATCTTTCAAATATGTCTCGTAACAAAATATCATTAAAATACTGCAATAATAACCTTTTTTTCTTTTCAACATCTTTTTCAAGAACTACTTCTGGAAAACCCCCATATAAAAGATACTCTTGAAAGTTTCCAATTTTTTCCTCTTTTATTTCTAAGTAACTAAAAGGAAAGATTTCAAAAGTTATATTCCTTCCAGTCAGAATAGTGGCTAGGGAAGGAGCAAATAAGGAGATATTGGAACCACTAATTATAAACTTTTTATGAGATTGGATATCATAATGGGTTCTCAGCCAACTTTCAAAACCTTTGATTTTTTGCACTTCATCAAAGAAATAATAATCATAATCTGGAAATTCTTTTAAAACTTCTTCAAGCAGTGAAACATTAAGGTATTGCAAGAATCTATAATCGTCAAAATTAATATAAACACATTTCTTTTTTGTCCTATTGGCTATCTGGCGTAAAATTGTAGACTTTCCGCATCTCCTTATCCCCTTTATGATTATGACCTCTGGGCGAGAAAGCCACGTTTCTATTTTCTCTAGATATGATTTTCTAATTATTCTTTTTCTGAAAATTTTGTTATTGCTACATTTTTTATCGCTTCTTTCATGAAAATTGTATGTTTTTAGTGTTTATAAAGGTTTGTAGTGCTATACAAACATACATTAAATCTACACCCAAGATTGCGAAAAAGTGTATAACGCCCCCACGAGGCGTTTAGGAGATGAGCGCAGTTTTTGGTGCATAAAAGATTATAAAAATAATAATTTTCTGCTTAAAATGATCGCCGGAATTGACCACCAAGCAGACATTGTATTATACTTAGAAGTAGAAGAGGTAGACAAACTTGGAAGCGAAATGCTTAAAGGAGTTCTCATTAAAACTCAAAAACCAAAAAGACAGGGGATTATACATATTTCTGTGAATGATGACAGAAAAAATGAGAAGGGGTTTGGTATTGGAATAAATGATGAAAAGTATTGGGGAGTACAAGAGGGTTTTTGTAGGTGTTTATGGGAACAGAATATTACCAAGAACTCCGAAAGCGAGGAAGAATAGGCTTAAGACAAAGAATGCTTGATGGAAGTGAAGTTGATATTTATGATAGGTCCAAACTTGATGGAATGGAGGCAATAAGAGTAGAAACTTTTGAATTTTATAGAGATAATAAAGATAGATTGCGTAAAGACTTTGGATGAAACTTTAAATCAAATCTAACATCCCATTAACAATCTCTCTAAAAAATATCCTTCCCCTACTTGCTCATCTCTCTTAATTTTCTTAATGTCTCATCAAACTCTTTGTCTTTTGGAGAGCTAATTGGCTGCTGTGCTCTCGGAGGCATTGGACGATAAGGCATTGGTCGTAATTGTCTTGGAGGAGTAGGAGACATCATTCTTGGAGGATAAGGAGGGTATCCAGGACGCGTTTGTGCAGGAGCAGGTCCTTTTTTAAATCCACCTTTAAATTTAAATAAAATTAATCGCAATTTATTTCTGAAAACTATTCCAAGTATAACTAATAAAATTAATATTAATAATATCCAAATCCATAAAGTGCTTCCTGCTGGTGCAGCACAGCATTTT
>JAGVXO010000012.1 GCA_018303755.1 Candidatus Pacearchaeota archaeon | reverse complement strand
CAAATTCTATAAACGCAGAAGGCATGTAGAAATATGGCGAAAAATCCTGATATTGAAGAAGTAAAAAAAGTGTCTGAGAACATTTATAGAGTTGAAAAAACGGGAAAAATGAGCGTGCCTGTTATTATTTATGCATCTGAAAAACTTTTGAAAGAAATGAAAAAAGACAACTGCATTCAGCAGATGAAAAATGTTGCGTGTTTGCCAGGAATTGAAAAAAATGCAATAGTTCTTCCTGATGCGCATTTAGGATATGGATTCTGCATAGGTGGAGTTGCGGCATTTGACATTGATAAAGGTGTTATAAGTCCTGGCGGTGTTGGCTATGATATTTCATGCAGTGTCCGTCTTCTTAAAACAAACTTGAAAAAACAAGACATAGAAAAAAAGCAGAAAGAAATTGCAAAAAAACTTTATAATAAACTGCCAACTGGCGTAGGAAAAGGCGGAAAAGTTAGAATTGATAAAAAGGAAATAAAAGAGATAATGAAAAAAGGCTCTTTGTGGGCTGTTGAAAATGGCTATGGAATAAAAGAAGATTGTGAATTAAGCGAAGAACAAGGATGTATGAAAGATGCAGAGCCAGAATTTGTTTCTGAAAGAGCAATTGCAAGAGGAATAAATCAGTTGGGAAGCCTCGGCTCTGGAAATCATTTTTTAGAAGTGCAGTATGTTGAGAATATACTTGATGAAAAAACCGCAGAAATTTTTGGGCTCGAGATGGGACAGGTATGCATAATGATACATTGCGGTTCGCGCGGACTTGGACATCAGATTGCTTCTGATTATATAAAATTAATGGAAGAAGAGTATGGGTTTGAAAATATTCCAGACAGGCAGTTAATCTGCGCACCTATAAAATCAGAGCTTGGGCAAAAATATTACAAAGGAATGTGCTGTGCTGCAAATTTTGCATTCTGCAACAAACAGGTATTGACTCATTTTACAAGAGAGATAATGAAAGAGTTTTTTCCAAATTTCAAAGCAGAGGTTGTTTATGATGTATGCCACAATATTGCGAAATTTGAAGAGCATGAAATAAATGGTGTGAAAAAAATGCTTTGTGTGCATAGAAAGGGCGCGACGAGAAGCTTAGGAAAAGGAAGAAAAGAGATTCCTGAAAAATACCTTACAGTAGGACAGCCGATAATAATACCGGGAAGCATGGGAACAAGCTCATATATTTTGGTTGGAACTGAAAATGCAGAAAAATTAAGCTTTGCATCAACTGCGCACGGCGCAGGAAGAATTATGTCAAGATTTGAAGCAATGAGAACACTGAAAGTTGAGAACATAAAAAATGAAATGGAAAAAAATCATATCGAAGTGAGCGCAGGAAGCTGGAAGTCGCTTGTTGAAGAATCACCAAATTCATACAAAGACGTTGACGAAGTTGTAAGAGTCAGCGACGAGGTCAGAATAGGAAAGATAGTTGCAAAGCTCAAACCGATGGTTGTGGTGAAAGGATAGAAAGAAATACTGGCTCGCTACGCTCGCCATAAGTGCAATTAGTGGTTCGCTCGGCTCGCGATTGTGCTCACATTGTTTATAGCTTTAATTACATTCGCCCAATCGCTCGGCTCACCTTTTTTTTATTTTGCAAATCTCTCGTCCATTTATACATTAATCATTCAAATGTTTTAAATTATCTTAAAATAAAAAGTATTAATAAACAAACTTAAAATGTGGGGAAAAAATGGGATTTTAGAAAAATAAATGTTTAGAAATCACAAGTCCTTTGGTTTCATATTAAGTGTAGAAGCCAAATCAATAATATACTTTCCTTCTTCAAGTTTGTATATAAGAGGCCTATTCTTGCTGAATAAATTAGTCAGATCAACTTCAAATTTTCCAGGCCCTAAAATTCTAATAGATTCCAAGTCAAGTATCACAGGAGTTTCTTCATCATTTATTTTCATTATCTCTCTTACATCTGTTTCTATTTTGTTCTTTTCTTCATTTGTAAGTTCAGAAATATTGATATCTTTTTGAGAGGTTTTTAATTTTTCAATTTGTTCTTCATTAAGATAAAAAAAGAAATGGCTTCCGCATTTGCATCCTTCCAGCAGTTCTTTAGAGGCATCTGGATAAATTGCAGAGCAATGAACACATTTATGAGGCATTAATATAAGAAATATGTGCAATTTAAATAATTTCGTGTTGTCCAGTTACTTCTTCAGCATAAGCTCAATTTTTCTCGGGTCTTTTTTTATGTCTTTTACTATGCTTGCAGGCCCTATAACTGTCATTGAAGCAGTATCGCCAACAAGCGCTTTTGCAACACTTTGAGTAAACTTCTGGAATAGCGGAGTTGATTTCCCGTTCTGCCCGATTACAGCAAGTTCAATTCCCTTAAATCCTTTGATATGCTCAATCATTGCCATTGTGTCTTCTATTAATCTTGTTTCTTCTTCTGGCTTTAATCTTCCCTGGAGTATTATTATTCTGTTTGAAAGCACGACTGAAAGTATTTTTCTGACTCTTTCAGAGCTGTCTAAATCTTTTATTTCTGAATAAGGCATAAATTCAAGCATCAAACCCTTTATTTTTTTCACCATCTTTTATTTATTCATTTTATGTTTTTAATTTTATCTGATAAGTTTAAATAATGACTCGTAAAAGTCCTCAATGTTCTCTCCTGTTTTTGCGCTTATTCCGACAACATCATACTCTGGAAATGCAGCTTTGACTTTTTTAATTTCTGCTTTTCTCAAGTCAATTTTATTTGCAACTATCAGCACAGGAATTTTTCTCGCAGCAAGATTTCCAATAATAGTTATATTTACCTGTGAATACGGATTTTTTGTAGCATCAAGCACAACAACAACTGCTTCCATATCTTCTATCCATTTTATTGCATCAATTATTCCCTGTGTTGCTTCTTTTGCCCTTTTCTGCGCGTCTTTTTTATTCACACCAAGTTTTATAAAATCCTCATAATCAATTTTGGTTGCAATTCCAGGAGTATCTACAAGCTTGAAAATCATTTTTTTCCCCTTATGTTTAATCTCAACTTTTTCCTTGAACTGCACCTCTCTTGTTTCGTGCGGAATATTTGACACAGTTCCCAAATCTTCTCCAATCCAGTCATTGCATATTTTATTTGCAAGACTGGTTTTCCCTGCATTTGGAGGCCCATAAAAGCCCAAACTAACATTTTTCTTTTTTTTGAAAATTCCTCCGAATATTTTATTTACAAATCTGTTCAAAAAACTCACCATCTTATTCTCCAAAAGTTTAGTTTGTATTTAAAGTTTTCTTCACACAAACTGCCTGTTCTGAATTCCAAAATTTCCTCTTTTATTTACTTCTTCGTTCATTTTTTTCTTCTGAAAATAAGAAAGCAGTGGAAGTTCCCACATTCCAATTCTTTTTCCATCAAGTTTGTTTTCTGCATAGCTTATCTGCTCTCCTTTCCATCCTGATTTTTTTAATCTTTCAGACATATCTTTTTTTGCAATTCCCTGCTGTCGCGCATTTTTTATAAATGCCATTAAATTATATAATTCACTTTTATCTTTAAATAAAGAATTCTCGTAATTTTTTTTGTACCATTCCTGAAGGAAGATATATGCTGCAAGTGCGGCAATTATAAGTGCAGCATAAATTAAAACTATCCACCAGTATGACTTTCCTCTTTCAGGAGTTTCAGTATTTCCCCCAACAGACAACTCTGAAAATTCAGGGGAGATAAACATAAATGGCGCTTCACTTCCACCCTTAACAGCAAAATTAATATTTTTTATTCCACTAAGTGGGAAGCTTATTCCTCCTGCATTTCCTTCAAATACGGGGGTTTCACCACTAAATAAAATATTTCCTTCGTCTTCATTGATTATAAAATATCCATTATTTTCACTTGGCTGTTTCGGAGATATTTCAAGATTGAACTCAGTGAATAAATCTACAACCGCCTGTTCATAATATACTGAAATAACATCATAATTTAATTTAACATCTAAATTATCAAGAAACCATTTGAATATTTCATTTTTGTACTCTTCTTCATAGCTTCCTGCATCCTGTTCAAAAATATTTTCAAGTGCGTTTAAATCTATCTGAGTTAAATCATACAAAAGAGGTTCTTCTCCTGAAATTCTTTTTTCAACATAAACAGGAACATCTATAGCAAGAAGTTTTTCCATTACTTTTACATATTCATCATCAGTGCTGTCAGAACTTGCAACAAGCTTTTTGTACTCTGTTTCTGCACTTGTAACTTCAGAGTCAATTTCTTCAATATCAACTCCTGAACTTTCTACAAATGATTTGTATTCTGTATTTAACGCACTTAAATTGCCGCTTACTCCTAAAATTCTCTTTTTATAATTTGCAAGTGTTGTATTTATAGCATCTTTCGGCGATTTTGCATTTATATTAAAACTTGAAGTTGATATCATTTCCTCTCCTTTATATAAAGTTATTTCCATAGTGTAATTTCCAACTGCACCATATGTGTGCTTTATTGAATCTTCTGTTGAAGTTTGTTCAGGGGTATTGTCTCCGAATTTCCATACAAGTTTTATTTGAGGCAATAGAAGATTATTTTGTGCGGGAGTATTTTGACTTTGATTGCTGTTATTTGCTGTATTGTTGTTTTGAGTGCTGCTGTTTCCTTGAGAGCTAACATTTCCAATGCTGTTATCTTTTGGTATAAAGGCATGAAAAGTAGTTGGATAAGCAGCAGCAACTGCCCTTGGATACAGATATTTAACTTTTAAACTTGGTGCTGCAGAAACATTTATTTCTTTATCTGCGACTTTTATAGTTCCTAATTTAATTTCAAGGGCATATTTTCCAATTGTTTTAGGTGTGCTGAAATTTGCTTTTGAAATATCTATAGCAGAAAAATCTAAATTTAGTTTTGCAGGCTCTCTAATTAATTCCGCGGCTTTATCCTTGAGTGTTCCCCCGCTTCCAGTTGAGCTGTATCTTAGTTCTACATTGCTTATTGTAATTTCTTGGGCTGTACCTTTAAATGCAATTGGAATTATACATTCGTTTTCAGAGCATTGCTTGTTATACTGGCTGTCTAAGTAGTTATTAATATAAGAAACTAAAGAATCTCCTGTTGATTCTGAAAAAGAGGTTTCATTTATCGCAAAAGCTCCAACAGCCCCATATTTTTTTGCAATTGCAGAAATTTGATAGTCCTTTACAAATAAAGAAGTTGTTGAAGGGTCTCCTTTAAATCCGCAGTAAGGCTGCGCAGTGCGCGATTTAATCTTGAATCCAGAAAGTCCATTTTCATCAACTGCTCCCTCTCTAACAGAAATGCATGCAAAATAATCTCCATCAGAAATTGTTTTAGTGTCTACTGTACAGCTTAACTCAACTCCTTCTGTACTTGGTTCTAATAGATTGCATTCTCCTACTATTCCATCTAAATCATATATACCTGCCTTTAAAACTCCGCTTGAAAAAACAGCAGATGCCTCTTTTTTTATAAATGCTTTTATATCTGTTGCAGACGCTTGTTTCAGAGAAATTTTTTCACAATATGGCTCTTCAACTATTTCAACAAAAGTATCATAACTACCCTGCTGATAGCACGAAGAATAGACGGGGCTTCCACAATTTTCATTTAACGCCTTCCTGTTTTTCCAGTCAATTGTTCCGTCATCAAGAATATCAATTGAAATCTGATTCGTGCATGATGCTTGCGCATCACTGCTAACAGAAAAACTGAATTTTGTCACTTCAATATCATTGTCATGCAGAACAATCCCAATAATCTTCTCTCCGCTTCCTCCAGAGGCTACTGAAAATTTTTTTGAGGTGTCTTCTGCACCGGATAGAGAATAATCACTAGTACATTTTTCAGGAACACACGAATAATTTATTTTGCCAGCATTAAGGAAGTCAATTATTTTTATGCTGTTTCCCTGATTGTCTGCAAGAAGATTATTTGCAGGCTCATCATCTAAGCTGATATTAATCCAGCCCTTTAGTTTCTCACCAAGAACATACTTGTCATAAATATCAGAAGAAGGATTTCCAGAAGACGCAACAGCATAAACATTCAGAGAATATATTGCAATAGCAATTGTACATATTAACAATACAAATACTTTAATCCTCTTTTTCATACATTAACCAGATAAAAGAAATTTATAAAGGTATCTTTGAAATTTAGAGGTTAAACTGATGTGCTTGCAGATTAGGGATTTGCAGAATAAAAAGGCGCGAAGCGCCAATATAAAAAGCAATAAATGCAGGGCTAAATTTAAATAACTTGCAAACTATTCTTTCTTATGGAAATACAAAGCGTACTTAAAGAGGAGCTGAAAAAAATTAAACTAAGTGAAGAAGAATTAGAAGAAATTAGAAACCTCACAGAAAAACTTGTTGAAGCAATTTATTGCAGAATAAGAAAAAGGGGAATTGATGCAGAAGTGTTTATCGGAGGAAGCCTTGCAAAGGGCACTATTCTAAGAAAAGAAAGTTATGACATTGACTTATTCGCAAGATTTGACAAGAAATATGGCGAAGTGGAAATAGGAAAATTAATGCGAAAAATATTCTTCTTTTTCAAAGTTCCTGGAATAAGAACAAGAAAGAAAAAAATTCACGGCTCAAGGGATTATTATAAAGTAATTCTTGGAAAAGGGAAAAAAGTTTATTTTGAAGTTGTGCCTACTACTCGAATAGGCAGTGAAGAAGATAATAGAAAAGAATTTAGAAACATCACTGACTTTTCCTTTTCGCATGTCGATTATGTAAAAAAGAAAATTGAAAAAAATCCGCGCCTTGCAGAGCAGATTATTTTGGCAAAGGCATTCTGCCATGCTCAGAAATGCTATGGTGCAGAATCATATATCAACGGCTTTTCAGGATATGCTATTGAACTGCTTGTAATTAACTGCAGGGGATTTGCAAATTTTTTAAAAGCGATGGCAGAAGCAAAAGAGCAGATTATTATTGATGCTGAAAAATATTATAAAAATCAAAGAGAGATATTGCAGGAAATAAATGAGGCAAAGAGAAAATCGCCGATAATTCTGATTGATCCTACAATGAAAGAAAGAAATGCCGCTGCTGCGCTTTCCTGGGAGGCATTTGAAAAATTCAAGAGAGCTGCATCTGATTTTTTAAAAAATCCAAGCACTGATTTTTTTGAATATAAACATGCAGATGCTGATAAAATGAAATCAATTGCAGCAGAACTTCACGGAATATTTGCATTATTCAAAATCAAAACAAAAAAACAGGAAGGAGATATTGCCGGCTCAAAGCTTCTTAAATTTTCAAAATTGCTTTCAAAAGAAATATCCAAAAATTTTGACATAATTGAAGAGGAATTTGAATATTTGGGCGGAAAATGGGCAGAAAGTTATTATGTATTAAAAAGAAGAAATGAGATAATCTCTGAAGGGCCATCGATTCATTATAAGCCTGCTGTTGAAAATTTCAAGAGAATGCATCCAATATGGTATATTGAAGATGGGAAGATAAAGTCGGCAAGAGCAACAGACATGACTGTGAAGCAGTTTTTAAAATATTTCAAGAAAAGAAACAATAAGACAATAAGACTAATGGGGATAACCAAAGTGAAATTGGCTTGACTTTATAGCTTATTTAAAAAATGTGTGTGCGTATGGAATTAGTTTGTCCGGTTGTTCATTTAAATCAAGATAAGTATATGCTCTTGTTCCATGCATACTATGCCTTAAATACCCTCTATGAACTTCAATGAAATTATTTATTGCAGGAAGGTAATGTTGATATTGCTCAAAATCTGTTTCATTCATTTCCTCATGTTTTGAGAATTTTGAATCACGTATAAAAATTCTTGTGCTAATCTCTCTTGTTCCAATTGGAAGTTTCTTCCTTCTTGAAATAATTGTTAAATGCACTTTATTTTCGGTTTTGTTCTCTGCCATTTTACTTCTTTGATTTTACTGCCATGTCAAAAAGCATTGAAAATGACTGGACAAAAAAAGGAGAGGAAAACCATACGGCAAGCTGTTCACTGCTGTCTTCTGATTCATTAAGCATGAAAAGTATTTCTGTTCTATCAGCTATATAAAAAGATGCGCTTATGTTCACTTTTTTTACACTGATTCCTAATTTTTCACTTATTGCCTTAATCTCTGAATCTGCACCGCTTAGTGCAACAATTAAGTTTATTTTTGAACTTGCCAGTTTTTTTATTATTGGTTCTAAAAGTCTTATTCTTTTCTTGAATTCGGTTGAAGTAAGGCAGATTATTGCCTCTTTATCTGCAAGTGAAAGTACATCTGAAATCTGGCTGTTAACATTAATTCTTCCTCTTATTGTTCCGGAAATATCCTGTTTTTTTATAATTTCTTTCTGAGAAGAATTCATTGATTCAAGTTCTTTGTATTCAGGAGTATCTTTTATATTTGTGAATTTTTCTATTCTTTCATTCATTTGTTCAGCTACTCCCCTTTTCAGCTTTTCAACAACCAAGTCAGGCCTTACTGCTAGATACTTTATCGGCTTACCGATTTTCTGCACTGCGAATCCGTTTTTCTCAAGAGATTCTAGAACATCATAAGTTCTGCTTCTTGGCACTCCTGAAGCTTCAGCAATTTCTCCTGCAGAAGCCATTCCTTTTGAAAGAAGCGCAAGCCATACTTTAGTTTCATAAATATTAAGATTAAACTGGTTCTTTACCTTGTTTATAAGTTCTGATTTAGATGCCATTTTTAGTTTTAGTTATGACTATCAAGCAGTTACAGGTATTTAAAAACCTTTCTGTTTTGTTACTTTTATATAGTAAAGACAAGAAAACTATTCTTAAGCCGCGAGCGCGCCTAAAATAATTCCTGCAAAAAGCCCTGCAGTTATGAAAGGCATTGCAGGATAGAACTTGCCTTTTTGCGAGAACAAAAATAGTATTGCAAGGGCAATTGTTGAACAGGCAATTACTATAAGCGCAGGAACAAATCCAAATGTTCTTAAAACAATACCTGAAGTGATTATAGGGAATACAACATCTCCTCCTCCGAGAATTGCTAAACTTATTTTCATTGATTTTATTTTTCCTTTTACTCTGGCTGATTTGCTTAAACGTGCCTGTTTTAGCTTGTCTCTCTGTTTTTTTGTCATGTAAGGAACAAAAAATCCGCCAAATACTTTTACCTCTTTCATCTGGAAATTTGCGAGCTTCTGCATAAACCCAGAATGCCAGACAGCCCACAAGTCATAAACAGAGATTACCACAAGAAGGATAATTATTGTGGGAAGATTAAGAATTGGAACAATAATCGCAGCAATTCCCGGATAAACTGCAAGTTCCGTAAGATTATGTAGAATCATATTTCTTCTAAACACTTTTATAAAAGAAAGAAAGGCGCCTATTAAAAGTGAGATAACTGCTGAATTAATAAAATAATCCCTTAAAAAAATATTTATTACAATGCCCAATGCAATTGCAATAACTGCAAAAAACCAAAATCTCATAAGAACAACAAGATAAGTTTTATGGAGGCGCATTATAAAGAATAAGATTGTGAATGCAATTGCAAATGCAAAAAGTATTGAAATTAAAGAGCTTTCTGGCTTTACTTCTGGCGGTTCTAAACCATAAGGAAGAGGATTTGTTGTAACATTTTGCATAGTTCCATTAATTTCAACAGGCATTTTTACAGGATGGTATGCATAAATAACTGCAAGCCCGATAAGCTGTGCAAGCAAGAACATAGACAAAAGAATAATTGTGATTTTTATATTGTGCTTCATTTTAATTAATTAGCAAAGAATGTTTTTAAATGGTGCGGTTGGATGATTTTTTAATAATAGAATGATGGCGCCTTCGGCGCTTGTTTTTATTATTCTGAAAATCTGACGCAATTTATTCATTGATAACTTAGTGGTTTTAATTTAACAGAAAAATAAAATAACAAAACACCAATGGGCTCGCCTAAAATAAAGCAAAGTTATGGGATGTTTAAAGAATTAATTATTGTGTGCTTCGCACTTATTATATTTTGCAAATCCAACGCCATGAGCACATTAGTTTCTTAACCATCCTGATTTATATTTAATGTAAAGGAGAGAAAAATTAAATTAAAAGATGTTGAATAATGAAAAGTTATGGGTGTTAAAAAAAGCACAACAATATTTAAAAACAAAAAGCAAATTATAAAATAAATGGATAATGATTTTTTTGAAGGGGTGGAAAACTATACATCTAAGGCAGTAAATGGCGTTATTGCCTTTGTTTTAATAGTATATTCTATTCATCATATTTCAATAAATTTAGCAAGAACTTGCGATAAACTATATATCCACATGAACCCCAGATATATGGAAAGAGTTGATAATCCCAAAAAGTATAAATCAGATGTAAAAAAAGACACGGGAATAATGCTGGCGCCATGCAATGTAAATGATATTTTTAATCCTGAACATCAAACAAAAAGGCAGATTGACATTGAAGAAAGCGCACTTGAAGCGCGATGTCTTGCAGAATTGTGATTAAGCAACACTAAAAAACTATGCAGCAAAACAATATTCCACATGCATTTGACAATACAAATTAGTAAACTCGTGGGATAAACTGCATAAGAATTTTGAAATATCAAATAATGCTTCAGCATCTCTGGAAACATCTGGATTTCTTCTTCCTTCAATAACATCTTCAAGCTCATATCTGAACAATCTCATTTTAAGTGCCAATTCTTCATATCCCTTTAATTTTTTTTCAGAACCTTTTTTCATAGCAAGATGCAAAGGCCAATAGACCTCAAATAATGCAGAAGTAGTGCCAAAATTGTCTCCATCTTTTAACTGGTGTTTTTCTAAAATTCCTGCAAGTTCTTTGGATTTACCAAAACCTTCTGATTTTCCCTGAAGAAACCAATCAACTTCACATGCACAATCAAGCGATAAGTCTGAAAGATCTTCAGGATAATATGTCCTTGAATCACCACTCATAAATAGAAGAGCATTTTATAGGTTAAAAAGATTTGTATGATTTGAATTATTTTAAAAATCCCCACAAAACCAAAAGGTTTATAAATAAGATATTCTTACTGGTAAGATAAATTTATAGTAGCAATTAAATAATCCTAAAAATAAAATGGAAAATATTGAAATAACAAGCATGAGTTCAAGAGGGCAGATAGTCATACCACAAAGATTACGAGACAGGCTTAGAATACAAGAGGGGGAGAAGTTTATAGTAATTGGAGAAGACAGCACTATTATTCTGAAAAAAGTTGAAATGCCTTCTTTTGCAGGATTTGAAAAATTGCTAAAGAGAACAAGAGAATTTGCAAAAACAAAAGGGATAAGAGAAACAGATGTAGAAGAAGCCATAAAAAAAGCAAGAAAAAAATGAGGATAGTTTTAGATACGAATGTATTTCTCTCTGGAATATTTTGGGAAGGCAATTTTTGCTCTCAGATTATAGATAAATGGAGATAAGAAAAATTCATATTAATCGCTTCTATGGAAATTATTGAAGAATTAATTGATACATTAAAAAACTTTAAAATTCAAATTGATGAAGAAATCATAGAGAGGTGGAAAAATCTTATTATCAGCAATTCTTTAATTGTGGAATCATTTGAAAAATTAGACATTATTCAAGAAGATTTAGAGGACAATAAATTTCTAGAAGCTGCAATAGCTGAAAAAGCAGATTTCATTATAAGCCAGGACAATCACCTGTTAAAACTCAAAGAATATCTTGGAATAAGGATAATTAATCCAGAAGAAGCAGATAGATTAATTGCCTGATTACTTCAGCCTAATCGTCTCGAGATTGCGCGGAACATTTGTTTCGATTCTTTCAATTTTGTAAATTGTACTTGCCAAATCCAATGACTTTGAAACTTCGCCGTGATTTACTATAACTCTTTTTGGCTTTGGCTTGCAATTTCTCACAAAATTCAATAACTCTGTTCTTCCTGCGTGCGCACTGAAGCCGTCTATTTTATGAATTTCTAAATTAACCTGTGCAACATCTCCTTGGTCTGAATGATATTCTTTCAGCCCTTCCTGAACCTGCCTTCCCAAACTTCCAACACCCTGATAACATACAAACACAATCGAATTTCTGGAGTTGCCTGCAAAATGCTTGAAATACTCAACAGATGCACCACCAACAAGCATACCCGAAGTTGCGAGAACAACACACGGGCCTCCTTCAACAACCTCTTTTCTTTCAGTAGGTGAACCAACCCGCTTAAAAGTATCTGACACAAAAGGATTATTATCCTGAAATACCTGAAGCTTTACAGAATGGCTTAAAAAATCAGGATAAGCAGTGTGAATTGCATTAATATCCCATATCATTCCGTCTATATAAACAGGAATTTTTGGCAATTTTCCTGACTTTATTGCATCATCTATTATAAGCATTGTTTCCTGCGCTCTTCCTAATCCAAGTTCTGGAATAAGAACTTTTCCTTCGCGCTCTATTGTTTTTTTTATTATATCAATAAAAAGCTCTTCTGCTTCTGCTCTTGGAGGCATTATATCATTTTTTCCCCCATAAGTTGATTCGATTATCATAGTTTCTACTCTCGGAAAATTTGCAATTGCAGGATCGAGAAGGCGTGTTTTTGAGTATTTCATATCAGCACTATATACTAAATTATGCGAGCCATTGCCTATGTTAATATGCACCATTGAACTTCCTAATGCATGTCCTGAATTATAAAGTGTAATTCTTATATCTGGAGTTATATCTGTGACTTCATTAAAGTTAAGGCATATACTGTGCTTTACCATTTCTTTTATTTCTTTTGAGCTGAAAATAGGAGCTGATGCCTGTTTGTATGCAACTCCGATAAAATCCAATGCAAGAAGTGAAGAAATATCTCGTGTAGGTGCAGTCATATAAACCGGACCTTTGTACCCCATTTTATATAAGTAAGGAACTAAAGCAGAATGGTCAAGATGTGCGTGGCTTAAAATAATTGCATCAATTGAAGAAATATCAAATTCTGGTATGTCAAAATAAGGGAATTTTTCACTTCCGTGCGCTGCAACATCCATTCCGCAGTCAAGAAGAATTTTTGACATTGATGTCTGAAGAAGAAAACAGCTTCTTCCAACCTGCCTTCCGCTTCCTAAAACAGTTAATCTAACCCATCCCTCTTTTTTATCAGAGCTCCAGTCCTTGTAAATTTTCTCACCTATATCATTAAGAAATTTTCTTCTGTAATTATTATTTGCATATAAAACACTTCTTATGTTTTCTGTAATCTGGCTTGGAATAGACGAGCTTCTTTGAACTTGTGGAATCCATAATGTTTTTTCCTTTATTTCCTGAAGTATTGAGCCCTGTTTTCCAATTACCAATCCTGGTTTTTTTGCTTCAATAACAACAACACTTCTCTGAGTGTCAAAGATTATATTTGTAAGCTCTGCATCCTGCGGAATTATTGATTCAATTATTTTTTTTGTTTTTTCTTCTGGCTCAAAAATCTTTTGGTCTGCTCTTAATTCTATGCGCTTTTTATATTTATTAACAAGTTCTTTTATCTGAGCCTCGCCTGTTCTGAAAAATTCGGGATTATTTGTATAAAGAACTATGTTCGCACCTTCGAAACAAGAGTCCACTATTACTTTCGGCAGTTCGTCAGTTATGCCTTTTAATATATCCATTTTAGAATTCCTTTTTTGTTTTCATTTTTAAGAAATTAAGATTATTCGTATGTCGCTTTTATTTCCTGGCTGATTACTTTTTTAATGCCGTCTTTTGAAAGAGTATAAACATCAACTCCGCATCCGCTTCCTGTATCTCTCTGAATAGATGCTTTGAGACATTCAAGAGCTAACTGCGCTCCTTGCTTGATATTTATGTCTTTTTTGTATCCTCTTTCCAAGACACCCAAGATATAAGGCATACCGCTGCTGAAATTTGCGTCATAATCTTCTACTTCACTTACTGCTCCTGCTGGTTCGATAGTATAAAGTTTTGCACTTCCGTCTTCATCAACTCCTGCAACTAAAGTTCCTACAATTGAGGGTATCATTGAAGGTGTTCTTATGTTCCTGAAAGTAATATAAGCCAATAAACTCGCTGATTCTTCAACACTCGGCGCCTGCCTTGCTTTTAATTCTTTTAACCTCAACTCTGCTGCAACTAAGCGCATAAGAAACTGCGCATCTGAAACTCCTCCTGTAATTGCTGCGAGAACTCTGTCATTTATTGCAATTATTTTATTGAAATTCTTTCCTACAACGATGTTTCCTGCTGTGACTTTTCTGTCAGATGCCAAAACTACGCCGTCAGAACATTTGATTCCGACAATGCTTGTTCCTGTTTTAAGAATAGACTTTTTTATTTCATCATCCATTTTAAAATTATACATCAATATTATTTAATTAACTCTTAGGGACTTAGTATCTTTATTTTTTCTTAGTTATCTAAACTTTTAATTTTATTTGATTAACGCCCTAAGAATCTATAATCTTGTTAAATGCGCGGGGTTTATAAATGTTTCGGGTTCCCGAAATGAAATATTTGGGGCATTTCGCATTTTAATCTGTTGAATTATATCTTTTTAATCATATTTAATATTGATTACCAAAACCTCTTTTGCGGAATTCCACACTTTTCGCAAATTGGGCATGAACTAAAATCCCTTTTTTCAAATTTGCAGAAATTGGTGTTCTTTATGATATTATTAAACTCTCTAAATCGCATTTCTTTAATTTCAAGAGCATCTATTATCTTTTGTATATTATCTTCGCATAATTTTTTATATTCTTCCATTGGAAGTTCGAACTTCTTGCATTTCCAGCAATGCAAAGCAAAATACATGCTTTTTAATCTCTTTAACGGCCCTTTTGGTCTTTCTTTTTCCATAAAAAGATAAGATATCCAAAGTTTATCTTTTTTGTCATACTATAAAAATCACTGCTTATCCAGAATTTCCTTTTTCTTTCTTAATATTTCCTGTTTTTGCTTTAGTTCCTTTTCATAATAATCAACTAATTCTGGCAAATTCTCTTCTTGTGCCTGCTTCTTCTTTTCTTCATGGATTTCTAATTGCTTCTGCAAAGATTCAATGCCTTTCTCAAGCCTCTTTTTTCTTTTCATTTTTTAAATTACTGATTTCTTTAGCAAGAAAGTTTAACAAAAATTCTGCCTCACTTACATTTGCCTTTTCTTCAGATATTTTATCATCTCTCATATCTCTGTAAATTTTATAAATTTTTTCATAATCTGCTCCTGAGTTTTTTATGAGCCAGTTTTTAAATTCCTCTCCAGAATATTTCTTTCCTTTTAGAAGGGAATTAATAATGAAGGCGCCTCTTAATCTTAATATTAAAGAGTATATAGTAGCTCCTGAAATTTTATCTTGTTTTTCAAGATCTATAAATCCTTTGTTGATAGCTATCATTCTTTTTGTATCTTCTATAAATTCCTTAAAATTCTTTAAACTGACTTTTTCTGTTTTTAATCTTTCAAGATAAGATGAATTTATAATTGGAACCGCTTCTTTAATCATTGAATAAAATAGAACAGGATTTATTCTTTTTGCAGTTTGAATTTTATCCTCTGGCACTATAATAAATTCCATATTCTTTGCTTTTACAATAAATTTCTCGCTTGAAATTACAAATATATCCATATCGGAATTCTTATTCTGCTCATTTCTTGCATAACTGCCATATAAGAATACGGCTATAACCCTGTCTAAATAGGGGCTGAGAAGCTTAAGTATTTCTTCTTTAGTGTTCTTTCTCGGAATTCTAACAAGGATTACTTCTTCATTAAGCCATTCTCTCGGCGCGAAGATATGAGCGCCGTTGCCAATTTCGCTTACTTTTCTTATTATTTTTTCTTCCTGTACCATAGTATATACATAGTATATACTGGTATTTAAAGGTTTTTCTGGAAGTAAGTTTTGGTTTTGGGAAGTTTTTGAAATTATTCCCTAATTTGAATAAGAAATTATCTGCCTTTCCAAGTTGCCACTTTCTTTAATCCCTCTTCTGCTATTTTTTGCTGAAGCTCTTCAATGGCTTTGTCAAACATAAGCGAGGGGCTTATTCTGTTCTTTTTAAGCCATTCTGAATTCTGCCTTGTTGTTCTTACAGTGATTATAATATCCTTATTCTCTCTCACCTGCACATCTTCTATTTTCATGTATTACAATTAGAATACAATAGTATTTAAATGTTTTGATGTATGATTTTTATCTTCTGGCGTTTGACAAAAGTTTATAATAGTTTTCCCCTCCAAAAACTATCAAATGTTTATTTAAAGATTCATTTAAAATATTTATTTGCTCTCTTTTTGAAAACATTTCATAGACGCTTTCTTCGCTTAAAACATGCAAATCTATTCTAAAAGAAAAATTAGAGGCGATATTTTTAATAATTTTCTCAGTTTGCTCAATTTTTCTTTGATTATCCAGAATTACAATTATATCCAAATCGTTAAATTTATTTTTTTCTGCAAAAGAGCCGAATATCAGGAATATGAAAAAGTCCTCCCTTATTTCTTTTAGGCAATCATTTACAAATAAAGAAACAGATTTGTCTTTTGTTAGAGAGTTTTTAGTCCTTATTGATTCTATAAAAGAAAGTTCTGCAAAATTTTCTTTATAATTAAGTGAAAGCAGTTTTTTTTCATCTGCAAGAATAACCTTGTTTTTTATCAGCTCCTGCATTGAGCGATGAATCAGGGCATATGGTTTTTTTAAAAGTTCAGCAATTTCATTTATACTGAATTTTTTATCTATTCTTGAAACAAATATTTTCATTATTTCTGCCTGTGTTTTTGTCAGCATTCTTCAGTTTTTATGTTATATCTATTTAGTTATAATATTATATCTTTTTAGTCATATTTAAAGGTTTCTGGGGGTGTGGGGCGCAGTTTTTGCCTTCTCAAATATTTCTCTTCCTTTCCTGCTTAGACATTTCTTGCAGATAAAAACCATATTCATAATATGCAGAAATATTGAATAACTTGACTCATGGACTATTATGCCATTATCTTCATCAACGAGTTTGCCACAGCGGGAACATTCATATAACATTTTCAATAATCCTTTAGCATATCTTTAACAGAAAAAATCAGCAAGATAACAATTTCCAGCAGGAATATCCCTTGTTTTATTTTAGAGATGTAGAAATAATATATTGCAAAACCGAGGTTCATAATTAAAACTATTATAAAAATTATTAATAAAATTGGATAAATCACCGAAATCAGTTTTTTGTTAGAATCTCTAAATTTCTCTTCATTTGCTTTATACTGATTTTTAAAAATTTCCTTATCTATCAATAAAACCAATAAGGCAATTCCAAAACCAATAACGCCCATCCAGCTGTCATAAAAAGCATATAAAAGTATTGATGGAATACCAATTACTGCAATTAAAATTGAGAAGGCGATTTTTAATTTATTCATTTTTCCTCATCTTTTTTAATATTATAGCCAGATAAAAGAGCAATAGCAAAGAAAAAATAGGAAAAACAATTCCTGCAAAAAGCAGTATATTTCTCTTCTCACTTATAGCCCTATTGAATTCAAAATGGCATTGTCCATTAATCAAAATACTATTGGAGAATTGGCATATCTGCTCATCTGATTTTGCAAAATAACTATGCAAAGAGTTTGCTGAAAAATAAAGCATTGCAAAGCACAAAATTAAAATTATTGCAGTTATAAACACTTTAAAAAATTTCTCTTCAATTTTGCTTTTCATTTGCTGACTTGACCCTCTTTTTATCATTTTGCTTTCTTACTTCTTCAATGCACTCTTCAAATAATTTGCTTTTTCCAGATTGATTATATAATTGAATTACCTCTGTTTTGCACTTTAAGCATAAAATAGATTCTAAATTGCAATCCATGCTATCATAATCTTTCCATCGTTCTAATTCAGTTAAACATATATCGCATATTTCTGCCATTTATTCCCCCATTATCCAAACATTGTCAAATTTACTTTTGAGTTTGATAAAAAACCAAGCGTTTCATTTATTGATTCTTCAAGAGCAGGACTATCTGCCATGATTTTATTGTTTTTTATAACTGTGTCTTCTTTGTCCATCAGCCTGAATAAAATATTATTCCATATCTTGTCAATTTGCCTGTAAGATTTGTTTTCTGTTTCTCGCACAAGGCAATTTATTTGCTCCTGGGAAAAGGATATTTCTGATTTTTTAATTTTATTTTCGAGAAATATCCTTCTTTCAGATTCATTAGGGTATTCAAAGTTAAAGCAGGGGATTCTATCATGAAACGCGCTTCCAAATCTTGCCTTATTATTCATTGTGAATATCATTATTGCATTTGTCTTTTCCCTTACTCCATCAATCTCTGATTCAAGTGCTCCAAGCACTTCTTTATCTTCAGAAAGAATTTCCTGCCCTATCAACTTATCTAATTCATCGACAAGAATAACACAATTCCTGAATTTTCTTGCAAGCTTGGCAATGCGAAAAACTCCGAAAACAGGCCCTCCACTCAAGAAATTTATTGCATTAAAATTTACAAGAGGGATTTCCAATTCCCCTGCAAGCGCCTTTGCCATGTAAGTTTTGCCTGTTCCAGGAGGTCCTGAGAAAATCATTACATTTGACCTTTCAATCCCATTTTTTTGGAATAATCTTGGATGTTTTATATATTGTTTAAGAAAAAAGAGTTCTCCCTTCAATTTTTCATTTCCCATAACATCTTTAAAATTTAAATTTGGCTTGTGGATAATATGGTATCTTTCCATGCTTGTAGGAGTATAGCTTGAAAATGCCTTTTGAATGCTTCCCCTATTAATAATCCCATTTCCTTCTCTGTAAGCCATTTTAACAAGATCATCAATATTCCTGAAATTATACCCTATGCTTTTTTCAGCAACGTCTTTAATCAACGATTTTTTCATAAATTTGGAGTATTTTTCAGAAAGAAATAACTTTTTGCTTTTTTCTTTAGGGGCATCAAGCCCTATTCTTGTTTCAATCCTGTCTATCCAGGACTCTTCTAAAATATCTTCATCATTCAGTGTTATAAACAGGAATTTTCTTTTATTGGAATTTTTTATATGCTCCAATAGTTTTAAAAAAAGTTTTCTTTCAGAATCAGCAAGAACCATTTCTCCATTGTTATACTCAATTTTAAGGCTGTTCTGCAAATCATCTATGAATACAATTGCCTCTTTTTTCTTTATTGTATTTTCCAATAATTCTTTCAAAGATTTGCATTGCATACTTCTTTTATGATTAAATTTATACGGGCCGAGAAATAAAATAGGAAGATTAAACTTAGTTATTATGTTCTCTACAAAATAAGTTTTCCCTATGCCTGGATCTCCGTCAAAAAGAAATGTTTTGCTGGTAAATTCATTTATTGCATCTTTTTCAATTGATTCTGCGAGAAACTTGATTGTTTGCCTGTGCTTTTCAGGGAGATTTGATTCTTTTATAAATTTCTGCAGTTCTTGTTTCATTTTTGAACCACCATTCCAACACTTTCAAGCGCTTGCTCTACATTGTTAAATTCACTATCTTTTTCAGAATTTGGAAGCCAGACCTTGAAAATTAATCTGTCTTTATTATATATTATTAAATGATGATCAAAACAACCTTTTGCTTTATCATGCAAATAATGAATCTTTGTGCAGAATAAATAGCTAAGTTGTTCTGTATTCTTTTGATTTACTTTTACAATGATAAAATTGTTTCTGGGTTTGCATTTAATTATATCATTATATCCCTTTGCCATTTTAAACAAGAAATTCATACAAAAGAGGTATTTAAATATTTCTATTAAAAAGTATAACTATATACTTAATGGTATAAAAGTATATAAATAAGAGATATTTATCTTTTTTATGGAAAGCTATATAAACGAGAGAATGCCTTTTATTATCATAAGATATATGGGAAAAAAGGTTCTGATTGCGACATTGTATAATCCTGATCCTGTGCTTTTGGCAGCTACAAGGCTTGGGCCTGATAGAATTATTCTTTTAATTGATAAAGAGCCGAATAAAGAGCAGGAAAATGCTATAAAGCTAATTCAGGATTCTTTAGGAAAGGTTATTGATGTGAAGGTTTCAAAAACAGATGTTTATGATATTGTAGAAATCGCAAAAAAAGCTGTTGAAATAATAGATATGCAGCCAAAAGAAGACCATATTTTTATAAATATTACTTCTGGAAGAAAAACAAAAGCCATAGGGCTTTTGTTTGCAGCTTATGTAAGGCATGACAGAGTAAGCAAAATTGCGTATAATCCTGAAGAAGATAAAAGTGCTATAATTTATCTGCCAAGATTGAGCTTTAAACTAACTGAAAGCCAAAAAAAAATTCTTGAAGAAGTCGGAAATAAGAAGTACGAATCTATAAGTGAACTTGCAGGCAAGATTGAACTATCCAATGCAATGCTTTATCGAGCAATTGCAGAATTAGAAGACATGGATTTGATTTCTTCTGAAAAAGGGCTTATAGATTTGACAGACGCCGGCAGGATTGCGAGGTTGTGAGAATGGGGGAAGATGATAACAAAAACGAAACTCACATAGCTATTTTTAATGGAAAAACTATTCGCAGAAAACTAGTAAATAATGAATGGTTTTTTTCTGTTGTGGATATTATTGGTGTTTTGACTGAAAGTAATATTCCAAGGAGATATTGGTCTGATTTAAAAATAAAACTTGAAGAAGAAGATTTTCACTTGTACGATTTTCTCGTACAACTGAAACTAAAATCCGGAGATGGTAAAGAATATGAGACAGATTGTGCAAATACAGAAGGTATTTTTAGAATAATCCAGTCAATTCCTTCTAAAAAGGCAGAGCCTTTCAAAAGATGGCTGGCAAAAGTGGGCTATGAAAGAGTTCAAGAAATAGAAAATCCTGAATTGGCTCAAGAAAGGAGAACTTTATGAAAAGAAAGGATATTCTAAAGAATGGATTGAAAAGAGATTAAGAGGAATAGCAATAAGACAAGAGCTTACAGATGAATGGAAAAACAGAGGAGTTCAGAAAGAAATCGAATTTGCAATCCTAACTAATGAAATTAGCAAAGCAACATTTGGGAAAACAGTTGAAGAATATAAAGAACATAAGAAACTTAAAAGAGAAAATTTAAGAGACCATATGGATGATTTGGAGCTTATATTTACCATGCTTGGAGAAGCTTCGACAACTAAGATAGCTAAATCAAAAGATGTTCAGGGATTAGAAGAAAATAAGATTGCTGCTAAGCAAGGCGGAGAAGTTGCAGGAAATGCAAGAAGAGAATTGGAAGAAAAAATAGGAGAAAGCTTGGTTAGTGATGAAAACTTCTTGGATATTCCTGAAAAATTAAAGAGAAGGAAGAAAAAACTGATTGAACAAGCAGGCATTGTTTAAAATGAATAAACTTAATAAACTGGAAATTTATTGAAAGAAAATGGCAACATACTCCCACTCCAAGATAAGCGCATTTGAACAATGTCCATATAAGTATAAACTGCATTACATTGATAAGGAGAAGCCAGAGATTCCTGAAACAATAGAACTCTTTATGGGTAAAAGAGTTCATGAAACTCTTGAGAAACTTTATACTGATAAAAAATTCAAAAAATTAGTATCCAAAGCTACACTTCTAAAGTTTTATAATGATATCTGGGAAAAAGAGTATTCTGATGACATCCTTGTTGTAAAAGAAGAACTAACAGCAGAGAATTACAGAAAAATGGGCAAGAAATTTATTGAAGATTACTATGATAATTACAAGCCCTTTGACCAACTAACAATATTGGGCATAGAAACAGAAGACAGAATGACTCTTTCTGATGGAAGCCAATGGCATGTTCGCATAGATAAGTTTGCCTGTGATGATAAAGGGAATTATTATGTTATGGATTATAAAACTAATGCAGGAATGAAAGATCAAGATGAAGCTGATGAGGATAGGCAATTGGCTATGTATTCTATATGGGTTAAGGATAAGTTTAAGGATGTTAAATCTGTTAAGCTGGTTTGGCATATGCTTGCTTTCAACAAAGAAGTCGTAAGTGAAAGAACAGATGAACAGCTTGAAAAATTACAAGAGGATGTTATTTCAGTAATAAAAAAGATAGAATATGCGAAAGAATTTCCTACAAATGTAACAAAACTATGTGATTATTGCGGATTTAAGAATAAATGCCCTTCTTTTAAGCATCAATTAGAGCTTGAGATAAAAGCAGAAGAATCTGTTAAAAAATTCAAAGAAGACGACGGATTAAAATTAGTTGATGAATTCTCTGAAGTAAAGAATAAACTTAAAGAATTTGAAGATAAACAAGACGCTCTTAAGGCAGATTTAATAGAATTTGCAAGGCAAAAAGGAGTAAATGTTGTTTATGGGAGCAACCAGAAAGCCTCAATCAAAGAGTTTGATAAACTGGTCTTTCCAGAAAACGAGGAAGATTATCATAAACTTATAGAACTTCTCAAAAGCAGAGGGCATTGGGAAGAGTGTTCTATGATCTGCTATCCAAGAATACAGGGAAAAGCTGTGAGAAAGGAATTCCATCCGGACATAATGGAAAAACTCCGCCTGGAAAAGGACAAGAGGATTAGTTTGAGCAGGAGGAGGGACGGGGAGGAATGAGAAATAAAAGAAATATGCACTATGCTCCGCAAAGTTTATAAATACACGAGAACTCTATTTTACATAAAATCGATTTTATGACAACTGAAAATGGCACAAATTATAGCATCTATGAGGGACTTCAATCCCTGGTGGGAAGGAAAATTTAAGCTGGAGTATAAAGAAAGAGAGATATACCCTAAGATAAAGAAATTTCTCGATATGCCTCAAATAATTGCCCTAACAGGCTTAAGAAGGGTTGGAAAAACCACAATAATGCTAAAGATAGTGGAGGATTGGATTTCTTCAGGATTCAACCCAAGAAATATTTTCTTATTCTCATTTGATGACTTCAAGGACAATCATATAAATGCAGTAATAGAAGAGTACGAGAGGGTTAATAACAAGAAACTGTCAGATGAAAAGTTTTTGTTTTTATTTGATGAAATTCAAAAAGTAGATAATTGGCAGGAGCAAGTTAAAGTTATATATGATATTCATAAGAAAAACATTAAAATGATAATCTCTGGTTCTGAGTCTCTTTTTATATTTAAGAAATCTAAAGAGAGTCTTGCCGGGAGAATTTTCGAATTTAAAATTGATACTCTTACATTTAGAGAATTTATCAAATTTAAAGGAGTCACTTATGGCTCCCCGGACTTATATAGAAAAGAATATGCTAAATTATTCGAGGAATTTATGCTCTCTGGGGGGTTTCCAGAATTATGCGGAATTGATGACAAAGAAAAAATAAAGATGTACATCAAGGAGGGAATAAGAGACAAAATTCTTTATAAAGACATTCCCTCTTTATTTAAAGTCGGGGATATTTCTGCACTTAATTCAATTTTAGAGAGTATTACTGAAAATCCCGGGCAGTTGATAGATATATCAAATTTTTCAAATGAAAATAAAATGTCCAGACCTACTTTAGCGAATTATTTAAGATATCTTGAAGATTCCTTTTTAATAAAAAAGATTTATAATTTCTCTAAGAATAAAAGGAAGGTAGAAAGAAAGTTAAAAAAATATTATCCTGCTTTAATTTCTATAGACCTTTTATTCAACAACGATGATTTGTCGAAATCCAAGGCATTTGAAAATGCTATAATCAATCAGTTAAAAGTGAATTTCTTCTGGAGAGACCCATATAAGCATGAAGTTGATGCTATTCTGACAGAAAATGAGATTACCCCGATAGAAATAAAATATGGGAAAATAGAGACTAAAGGTTTGTCCTTTTTTATGGATAAATTCAAAATCAAAGAGGGTTTTATAATTTCGAAGGATGAAGAAGGAGAGATAAAAGCAGATGGCAGAAAGATAAAGATTATTCCTGCTTGGAAATGGCTTTTAGCGATGAATTCGGCAAGGGCAGGAAGAGGATTAGTTTAAGCAGGAGGAGGGACGGGGAGGGTGAATGGTAGTAACAGGAATTATTGGTGAAAAGCTGGCAATTGAAAAACTTAGAGAAGAGATACCGTCAATTAAATGGCAAGACCTATTAAATAATAAACATGTGAAAGATTATGATATTATTGGAAAAAATAAAATGGGGAAATCGATAAAGATTCAAGTTAAGACCATCAAGAGCGGAAACTGGTCTTTGCATATGAAAAAATTTCTTCTATTTGATCGGGAAAAATTAAAATTAAAAAAACCGGAGCAATGGATTACTGGAATAAATACAAAATTGAAGGAAACCATAAATTTTTTTATTTTTGTTTATTTAGAAGGATTTTTTGAAAAAGAACCAGAGCTTAAGAATGATGGAATATTTATTAGATTTAACAAGCTTGAGCCTAAATTTTATATAATTGACACGGAAAGCTTACAAAGATTATTAAAAAAAGAACATTCCAGGTGGTTGATTAAAAAAGAACATAAGAGACCAAAGAATCCTTTTTCTTTTCATTCGGGTCTGTCTAAAGAAGATTTAGAAGAATATGAGAGCAAATGGGAAATTATTGAGAAGGATTTTAGACTGAGCTTGAGTAAAAGGAAGGATGTGGGGGAAGAGTGATGATTTATAAGTTAAAGGAGATTTAATAAAAAATGGCAATATCGAATATAGTCCATAGTGTAAGGAATATTATGAGAAGAGATCCTGGTGTAGATGGAGATGCTCAAAGAATTTCTCAAATGACTTGGATGATTTTCCTTAAGGTTTTTGATTCAATGGAACAGGAAAAAGAGGCAGAAGATTCTAAATACAAATCTCCTTTGCCTGAAGAAATAAGATGGAGAAATTGGGCAGATAATGAAGAAGGAATTACTGGAGAAGAATTACTTGATTTTGTAAATAAAAAGATTTTCGAACAAATTAAAAATTTAGATGTTGAAAATGACAGGAAGGCACAATTAGTAAAACAGGTTTTTGAAGATACCTATAATTATATGAAAAATGGAGTTTTAATGAGGCAAGTTATTAATGAGATAAATAAAATTAATTTTACTTCTTCTAAGGATAGGCATTTGTTTAATGATATTTATGAAACAATTTTAAGAGAACTTCAATCTGCAGGAAGTGCAGGAGAATTTTATACTCCAAGAGCAGTTACTCAGTTTATTGTTGATATGGTTAATCCAAAATTAGGAGAGATTGTTTTAGACCCTGCATGCGGAACAGGGGGGTTTTTAGTTTCTACTTTAGAGAACATGAGAAAGGAAGTTGATAGTGTTGAAGAATTACAGAGATTAGGGAAGAATATAAGGGGTATTGAAAAAAAGCCACTTCCTCATTTGCTTTGCATGACTAATTTAATGTTGCATGATATTGAAGAACCAAATATTAAACATGATAACTCATTATCAAAACCCTTGAGAGAATATTCCTCAAAAGATATGATTGATGTTGTTGTTACAAATCCTCCTTTTGGTGGTGCTGAAGAAGAAGGAATTGAAAATAATTTTCCAAATGAATTTCAGACAAGAGAAACAGCGGATTTATTTTTAGTTTTGATTATGAAACTTTTAAGAGACGAAGGAAGATGTGGAATTATTTTGCCTGATGGTTTTTTATTTGGAGAAGGTGTTAAAACTAGAATAAAACAAAAATTGCTCTCAGAATTTAATCTTCATACAATTGTCAGATTGCCAAATGGTGTTTTTAATCCTTATACGGGAATAAGGACAAATTTATTATTCTTTGAAAAAGATTCAAAAGGAACTAAAGATGTTTGGTATTTTGAACATCCTCTTCCAGAAGCATATAAAACTTATAACAAAGGAAAACCAATTCAATTAAAAGAATTTGATTTAGAAAAGGAATGGTGGAATAATAGGGAAAATGAGAAATTCAAAAATAATTGCTGGAAAGTTTCAATTGAAGAAATTGAAAAAAGAAAGTTTAATCTTGATATAAACAATCCTAATGGAAAAAATGAAATAGAAACCCTGGGAAGCAAAGAGATTCTGGAGAAGTTGGAAGAAAGTTTTGAAAAAAGTAAGGAATTAATTGAAAAGATTAAGGGAGAGATCTGAAGATGAGAATAGAAAGAATTCTAGAAAACAGGATTTTCTCAAGAAAAAAAGACCCATATAAAAACTTTGAGAAGAAGGTTGTTGATTCCCTTTATTTGGAAAGGAAAATTATGATGATGAAGTTTAGAAAAAGAGAACAATATCAATCAAGAATCCAACTTATAGTTTTTTTAGTATCTTGTTTAGAATATTTTTTAGAAGAAATCTTTAAGAAATCTATAGATGAGGGGATAATTCCCATTGAGAAGCTGAAAAATGCAAAAAAGCTTAATGCTGTTAAGGCTAATCTTAAAGAACTAGAAGAAATAAGTAAAAACAAAGTAAAGATTTCCGAAATATTGGCTGAAGAGATGAATTTTCAGAATATAAAAGATATAACTTTATTATGTGACTTACTAAAGATAGGGAAAAATTATAGGAATATATCTGCCAAAAAAGATAAGAAGGTCATTTCTCAACTAAGAGGCCAGATTCCAGATCCAAGGAGGAAACATTCTCCAAACATTGAAAAAAAGATGACTCAATTTATAATAGAAAACTTTGGAGCAAAATTTGCCCTTCCAAGAGATCAAGAAAAAATTGTGAGAATGGTAAATACTGTAAATAAAATGATTTTGCTTAGGCACAAAATAGTGCATAAATCTCATACATTTAAAGTAGATAATTGGGAATCTTTGGCTTATACAATGGCAACAGTGCAGTTAGCCTTTTTTGTTAATGAATGCTATAAAATTGAATTAAATAATTTAAAGAAGAAAAAATGAAAACTAAGATCTCGACATTTCTAAAAGAACGCCCTGAAAGGTTTAAGCCAGAAGAAGCAAATAAACTTAATTTGAAAAGATTACAAAAGATTGATTTTTCTGGGAATATGCATTTTTTAGAAGATAAAAAGACCAATACAAATATGATTTTAATTAAGCCAGGAGATTTAGTTATCTCGGGAATTAATGTTGAGAAAGGGGCGGTTGCAGTTTATCAAGGAGATGAAGAGGTTTTAGCAACAATCCATTATTCTTCCTATGAATTTGATAAAAATAAAATTGATATAGAATATTTTAAGTGGTTTTTGAAAAGCGATGCATTTAGAAAAGTTGTTCAAAGTCAGACAAGAGGAGGAATTAAAACAGAATTAAAACCTAAAAAATTCTTGCCTCTTGAGATTGATTTACCTGACATTAAAAAGCAAAGAGAAATTCTTAATAAAATAAATAAGGTTAAAAGAGAAATAAATCAATTAAGAAACAACATCTTCCATGATAAAGAATTATTAAATAGATTTAAACAAGCAATCCTCTCTGAAGCAGTCCAGGGCAAATTAGTTAAGCAAAATTCCGAAGACGAACCTGCCACAGAATTATTAAAAAAAATGGAAAAGGAAAAGGAAAAACTGATTAAAGAAGGAAAGATTAAGAAAGGAAAAGAACTGCCTACAATCAGCGATGATGAAATTCCTTATGATTTACCAAAGGGGTGGGTTTGGTGTCGGTCGGGAGAGGTTTGTTGGATAAATCCAAGAAATAATGGTTTAGATAATAATTTAGAAGTAGCTTTTATTCCTATGAATTTAATTAAAGGTAATGCACGAAATAGTTTTGAACAACAAATAAAAAAATGGGGGGTGATAAAATCAGGATTTACACACTTTGCTGAAGAGGATGTTATATTTGCTAAGATAACTCCTTGTTTTCAGAATAGAAATTCTGCAATTTTAAGAAATTTAAAAAATAAATATGGTGCGGGAACTACTGAGTTATATGTTCTGAGAGGATACGGAAAATTAATTTTGCCAGAATTTTTATTTTTATTAGTCAATACAAAAAATTTTATTGACGAAGGTGTTGTAACATATAAAGGAACAGCAGGACAGCAGAGAATTAAAAGAAATTTTGTTGAAAATTATATTATCGGACTTCCACCTCTTGCTGAGCAAAAAAGAATTGTTGAAAAAGTTGATGCTCTTATGAAGTCTTGTGATGAGTTGGAAAACAAAATTAAAGAAAGCTCTAAAAACTCTCAGATGCTTATGAATAGTATTTTGACAGAAGTCTTTATGAATTAGTTTTCTAAATTCTTTTTTTATTACAAGTGCATTTATATGCTATTTTGATTTCTGGTTTCAAATTTTTAATTGCTCCTTCTACATACTTTTCACAATCTGCTTTTGATCCACAATATTTCTTAATTGCTTTTTTTAACATTTTATCCATTTTTATTCCTCCTGAATTTTAATTAATTTTTTGTTCCTATAACAATTAAAATTATACCAATTATCGATAAAATTAGTTTAGAAAAGAATCCAATAGGTACAAACCACGGACCAATTAGTAAAACAACTCCTGCTAAAACAGCCATTGCTCCTCCAGACATTGTATTTGTGTTATGAACATTTCCCGCCATCTTAAACAATCACTGCACTCCCACTTATTGTATAACCATAATTAGTTGATCCCCTAACTTCAGGATATTCTTTACTTATTTGAGATCCAGAAATAAAAAAATCGATGTGATTCTGTTCAGGATTTAAAGGGAATATATGAGCTCCTGAAGTTGTGACATTAAAATCTTCTTGCCCCCAGGTTTTTATATTGGGCTTTTCCATCACACTTTCAATAATCTCATCAGGTCTTTTGACTATAATTAATTTAAAATCTCTTCCATTTTTCACCATGTCTAAAACTTCTTTTTTCTTTTTCATTTCTCCAAAAACTTCTTTCCTTGTTTAATTATTCTTAGTTTCCCTAGATCCTTTAGGTCTCCCTTGAGTTCTTCAAAGTCTTCTTCTGTTAAATATCCGTAATTTTTTCTATTCATAATAAAACTAACTAATACATTAGAATTACCTCTTTCATGATCTTTTTCAATATCAAAATAGATTTTCCACTTTCCCTCTTCTGTTTCAAATTCTTCCATTTTTCTTTCCCGCGTCATTTTAAAATAACCTCTTTAAAATTCCTAAAACCCCCAATGCCCCAAATACAAGAGCTAAAACAATTCCTCCAAATATAGCAAATTTGCCCAATTCATCAGAAGCAAATTGAGTTATCAATATCCCTCCAACTATAAGTATTGCTACTGTTCCAGTTGCACCCAATCCTAATCCGAATATCTTTTGTACCATATTATTTTACTCAAAATATCTTAAAATCTGCAATAAATCAAAGTTTTTAAACTTTTTGGTGTTCTATACTAATCTATATAAAGTTATATACTTTACAATATAGAAACCTTTATAAATTATATTTTGTATTATTTATTATGAAAAAAGAGGAGGTGAATTCTTATGACAATTAAACAAACCAGAAAAACTCCAGAAGAGATAAAAGAAGAGATTTTACTTCATCTGAAAAGGGGTCCACTTTCTACAAAGAAGTTAAGTGATCTTTTGGGTTCAAATTGGTCTACAATCAATAGTTATCTTGAAGAGCTAAAAGATAGAGGAGATGTACGAGAAATTTATTCAAGAGAAAACTTAAAGATTTATATTAGGGCAGATTATCCTGTTTTTTATGGTCTGCCTTTAGATGAAGATAAATTAAAAGAATCCCTATTTTTATTATCTAAAATAATAGGGCGATGGAAAATTGTAAACGGAAGTACAATTACTAAAACCCCTCTCCAGAAGATAGCAGTAGAATTAATAAAAAATAATTCCTTAAATGTCCCTGTAGTCAGATTCCATTATGGAAAAGTTTTAACAACTTATATGGAACCAGAGAAAATTCAACAAATTGTAAAAGTTTATGGGGTGAAGAAATTAAATATTGTAGACAAAACAATAGATGAAGAAATTAACAAACATACAAATATTGCATGGCTAGAGAGAAAAAAGCAATACGAAAGTCATTCTGACATGAAACTTTTTCTTTTAAGTGATTATGTTTCTTATTCTATATCTAAAAATAAAATAGATGAACCAGGAAAAATACTTGACTTGTTTCATAATTTTCTCTTAGAAATTCCCACAGATGAAAAATATTCTTTATTATTTAAAAAATATCATGATTTTATAAGTGTAGTGAATTTTATTTTTAATTCTGATCAGTTTAATAATGGATCTAAAGAGGAAAGAGAACATTATTTTAAGGAAATTTTGAATACTTTTGATTCTTTGTGGCAGACATTAACTACCGAATTTTTCTTTAATGATATTGAATTTTTTATTAAACAAGATTTTAAAGAAATCTTACAATTTATCAAAGATTCAAAACTTAAAACCTACTATTCAGAAATTGATGAGAAGTTAAGTAATTTATTGGATTATAAAAAGACTTTAACACCTAAGAAAATAGACCTTAGTGAAGACGAAAAAGGAATAATAGAAATTTTATTAGAAGGAGCAAATGAAGAATGAGATGGTTTTTAGATATGTGTATAATTTTATATTATGTTGGGGAAGGAGATAAGGAAATCTTTATAAAAAAATCTAGACATTTTGTTGACGAAAAAGGACAAAAAGAATTTTTACTCTGCCATTATATAAAAGATGAAAATCTTCCAAGGTGGATTGATAGGCAAAAAATTTTATTTAGAGAGTTAATAAAACAAATAAATGATAAGAATTATCTCCCTTACAGTTCTGAGGAGTCTAAAAGATTGTATGAAAGAGATAGGAAAAAAATAATAAAACTAATAACTCTCTTTAGGAGTTTTTCAGATAATAAAAAGATAATAAAAAATTTTGAAAGAGCTGTGCAAGAAATTGAAGTTAGAATAAATATTTTCATTAAAGAAAAGATTGATAAATTAGTCATCCCAGTAAGTGATATAGACTTTGAATTAAAAAGCCATATTTTTACTTTTCTTAATTTAGGTAGTTCAATTAAAAATGATTCAGATGCAAAGACAATAGCTTCTGCAATACAGGAAAACAATAATCAAAACCTAACAATTATAACTGCAGATAAGAGTGATTGGAATAAAGAATTATTACAAGAGGTACATAATCATTATAATCTAAAAAAGAAATATCCTAAATTACCTAATATAAATTATCTCCAAGACTTATAACTTTATTTTCCATTAACAGCATAAATTCTTTTTTCAAGTTCTTTTATGATTTTTTTATAACCTTCCTTTCCACCAAACAATTTCATAATTTCCAAAGGCCTTCCAAACTTATTCAAAGGAACTACACGAAGAACTTCAGCATCTTCTAAGTTTTCAATTCCTTCATCACTATATTTATCAAGAAGGGCATTAATCACTTCTCTTGCCTGTTTTCCATATTTATCCCAATAAGAATCTTCCTTGACTTTTCTTGCTCTTTCGCTTCTTGTTTTTGGTTTCTTACCATAAGCAACATGTAGGATTAAATCAAAAGGATCATATTGTTTTCCATTTGGAACTGTTTCTCTTAAGGCATCAAAAATAATTCCTTTTTGTTGAAGCTCTTCTATTAAAACTCTTTTTTGGTCAAGAATATTCCATTTTTTAAGAAACTCTTCTAATGTTCTGTATTCTTCTTTAACTGATTTTTTTGTGTAATCCACAATTTTTTCTGTTATGAGTTTTCCTGAGGGATCTAAATATTGTTCTGATTGATTAAGAATATTAACATCTGCTTCTTTAACATAAAATTTTCTTGTTTTTTCTTCTTCATCATAAATATTTATGTCGGGTCTTCCTTGCAATTCTAAAACCTCTTTTTCTCTTATTTCTTCAGGGTCAATTTCTTGATCTCCTTTAAAACTCATAATTTGAACAGGTTCTCCATCAAAATCAGGATCTGCAAATTTGTTTGTAACATTTCTAAAATCCATTATTGTAAAATGAGTTTTATTGTATTCTTCATTAATTCTTGTTCCTCTTCCAATTATTTGTTTAAATTCTGTCATTGATTGAATTGGAGCATCTAAAACAATTAACTTGCATGTTTGAGCATCTACTCCTGTAGTCAAAAGTTTTGAAGTTGTTACAATTACTGGATATTTTATAGACGGATCCATAAAATTATCAAGTTGGTTTTTACCTATCTGATTATCTCCTGTAATTCTCATAATATATTTTTTATTTTTTGTCCATAGATCTTTATTCTCGGAGATTAAGGCACGATTCATTCTTTCTGCATGTTCAATATCTACGCAAAAAACAATTGTTTTATCCATCCTATTTGTGTTTTTCAAAAACTCTGAAACTTTTTTAGCAACAACTTTTGTTCTTTCATCAATAACTAAAATTCTGTCAAACTCTCTGTTAGTATATATCTCATCAGGAATCTCTATTCCTCGTTTATCTTTTTCTCCTTTTTTTGGCCTATAGCCATGAACATCCTTATCAATCGCAACTTTAATGACTCTATAGGGAGCAAGAAAACCGTCTTCTATTCCTTGCTTTAATGAATAAGTATAAATTGGTTCTCCAAAATAATCAATATTTGAAACTTCTGTTGTTTCTTTTGGTGTTGCAGTCATTCCAATCTGAACAGCTTCTGAAAAATGTTTTAAAATTGCTCTCCAAGCAGAGTTTGCTTTTGCACTCCCCCTATGACATTCATCAACAATGATTAAATCAAAAAAATCTTTTGAAAACTGCTTATAGATATTGCTTGCTTCTTCGGTTCCCGAAATTCCTTGATAAAGAGCCATATAAACTTCATAGGATTTGTCTGCTTTTCTTTTCTTGACCTTGGTTAAAACTCCTTTATTTTTTAATGGTTTAAGATCTTTGTTCATCGGGTCATCTACTAAAACATTTCTATCTGCAAGATACAAAACTCTCGGAGTTCTCCCTTTAGGTCTCCATTTTTCTCTAAGTCTCCAAATTATTTGAAATGCTGTGTAAGTCTTTCCTGTTCCTGTAGCCATAACTAAAAGAATTCTATTTTTGCCTTTTGCAATTGCTTCAACAGTTCGATTAACTGCAATTCTTTGATAATATCTTGGATGCTTCCAGTCTTTTTCGAAATAATAATCTGCTGTAACAAGTTCTTCAATATTTTCTGTAATCCCTTTGTATTGTTTATATTTTTCCCAGAGTTCTTCAGGTGTTGGAAATTCTTCTAGAGAGAGTTCTTTATTTTCTCCAGATTCTAAATCTTGTAAAACAAATCCATCACCATTAGAACTAAAAGCAAAAGGAATATCTAAAATTTCTGCATAATCTTTTGCTTGATCTAATCCATCTCCAACAGAATGTTTATTATCCTTTGCTTCTATAACTGCTATTGGAATATTATTTTTATAATACAAAATATAATCTGCTTTTTTTGGTTTCCCTCTTTTTGTTGTACTTCCATAAACATAAATTCTCCCATCTGTAAAATAAACTTCTTCTCTAATTTGCTTATCCCGATTCCAATTAGATTTTTCAATAGCAGGGAGAATAAACTTTGTCCTTATATCTGCTTCTGTTAATTGTTTTTTATTCATGTTTTCACTAAGGAATAGGTTATTTTAAGTTTTTGCTTTTTCAACCCAACTCCAAAACCCCTCTCTTCCAACAATCACACTATCTAAAACCTTTATCCCTAATTCTTCTCCTGTTTTCATTATCTTCTCAGTTATCTCCATATCTTCCTCGCTCGGTTTCGGATCCCCGCTCGGATGATTATGAACAAGAATTATCTTACTTGCAGAGTTCTTAATTGCTGGTTTGAAAACTTCTCTTGGATGAATTATTGAAGCATCTAAGATTCCTTTACTGATTAATTGCTCACCAATTATATTATTTTTTGTATCTAACATTAATACATAAAAATGCTCTTGCTTTTTATCCCTAAGTCGTGTATGAAATAACTTAAAAACATCTTCTGCACAGGTAATTTTCTTTACTGAATTTTTTTCTTGATTATATCTCTTTCCCAATTCTGACATAGCTAATAACTGCATTGCTTTGCTTGGGCCAATTCCTTTTATTTCCTGAAGTTCTTTTAATGAACAATCAAATAGATTTACAAGACCAAACTTGCTTATTAGCCTATTAGCCATCTCCATAACATTTTCTCCAACTAAGCCAGTTCTTAGTATTATTGCAAATAATTCTGCGTCGCTTAATGCTTCTGGACCATGCTTGAGAAATCTTTCTCTTGGTTTAGAAGAATCTGGGAGGTCTTTTATTTTCATATTCACTAATTACTATTAACTTTTTTAAAAAGTTATTCTCTCCCCACTCCTCCACGCTCCTCCTGCTCCCTAACTCTCCCGCACTCTCCCCCTTGCGCGCCCCTACCTCACTCCTGCCATCAAAAAACCTCCACCGAAAATTATAAATATCCCCTAAACATAGACTTATTAAGGATACCTGTGATCCGGTCCGAGCGAAAGCGGTAGGACCTTGCCGGGCTTTGGGGGCAAGTTTCTTGTCCCAATCCTTAACTTATTTTTCCTATAATCTCTATTAATTCTTCTATTTCATCTTTATTAATAATTTTAACTGGCTGTATCTTTCCCTGATAAACTTTCTTAGCATACTTCCCCGCTAAAGATTTTGGAAGTTTTTCTTCTGTTTCAAACTCTATCCTCTTCCTGAATTTTATCTCTCTGTTTAAAATAGAAGGATTTCCTAAAAAATGGGCTATTTTTCTTAAAAAGTGCATTACTGCTCTTTCAGGCCGTACATCTCTGCATAAAAGCAAAGGTTTCGCTTCTAAAAAGTCACATAAGGATTTATATAACAAATAAGAATAAATAATTGCGACAATCTTTTTATTATGCCTTTTTCCTGCCCTGTCCTTGTTATCTACAATAAATCTTCGTTTTATTTCTTCTTTGTCTCTTGCCTTTATCAGGATAGAATATCTTCTTGAATCTTTTACAATTGCAAGAACAGAATCATTTCTCCACCTATTATCTATTTGTGTAGAGATATCTACATGATAAAAATTCTCATACTCTTTTATATCCATTAATTCAGGAGAGTTTTATTGTATAAAACTCTTTCTCCTCCCGCACTCCTCCCCTTATGCAACCCTACCCACACTCCTGCCATCAAAAATCGTTAACCAAAAGATTTAAATTGTGTGTGTGCGTGAGTATATTGTTACATGTAAAACCCATTTCGAACGAAGTCCGAAAGGTGCCTGCTTGCTTATGCAGACAGGATCGACTAGTAGGATGGTTTTGTAACACTTTATTTTTATGTTTATTAACCCTTTTCTGTGGGTTTTTTAATTATTCCAATTAATTTATTATGCTTCCTTATAATGTCTGTATAGGTTTTATCTTTATTTTCCATTTCTTGAAATATTGCCCCGCTCATTAAATCAACAACTTGAAGTTCTACTTTTAATTTTGAATTTTCGTGTTTTATTGGAATAACTAAATCGCAATTCGAAAGATCTTGCCCCTCTTCAGCCAAATAGACTTCATAAGACATTCTCTTTGATTTTCCCTCATCATATGTTATTTCTTCATAATTTTTAACAACCAATGAAGAAATTTTCTTATTCTTAAAATAATCCTTATCTGCAATTATTTTAGAAGGCAAACACCTATGATTAGCAAAACTTTCATTAAGCAAATCAAATAATATTTTTTCTTTTTCAGATTCAGAAATCTTTTTCCCTTCTTTTTTAATTGCAATAAATCTAATATTCAAGTTAATTTTAGATAAATCTTCAAGAAGCTTCAGCCGAATTAGTTCATCAGGAAATCCTGCGAATTTTATTTCGCCTCCTAAACGATTTAACCACCTTTCTCCTTTCTTTGTTCTTTTTAATTGTTCTTTAGCTTTTTTAAGAATTTTTGATAACTTTTTTCCTTCATCTGTGCAAATATAAGTTAAAACCAAACTCTTGCTTCCTTTTTCTCCAGTATCTCCGCTTTCATCAAGATATCCTGTCTTAAATCTATCACAATTAAAAGATTTATTATTTTCCATCTTCTTACTAATCTTATCCAAGTAATGTATAAAACTCTTTCTCCTCTCCTCCCCTTGCGCACCCCTAAACTCCTGCTCCCCAACTCAATTAAATATTTAAACCCGGGATATTAAAAAAGGGCTTATGGCAAAAACTAATAAACAAATAAGGAAACTGGGTAAAAGAAGTAGAAGATGCCGGAGCTGTAAGGCAAAAGAGGGAGAGTTGCATAAAGCAACATGCAGAATATGGACAAAGAGGGGCAAACCTCATTTTTATTATACCTTCTTTTGCAATAGGTGTGGAAAAGAACGCCCAAAAATATTTATGGTTCCAGAGGAAGAATGGCTGAAAGTTACAAAATATTATTATAACAAGACAGATATACTTTGTCGCAGGTGTTTTAATTATATTAAAAGGAAGAAAGAAGAATATAAGAATAAAACACCAAAGAAAAGCCCTTGAATAAGGAAAAATTATGGGATGTTAGAAGAATAAAAGAATATAATATAACCTTGCACCGAAAAGCTTAAAATGTATAGAAGAGTATATAATATATAGGGGAACGCGACCTGACGAATCCCGTGCTCGCTTTGCGATGATGCGGTTAGTAGGATAGACGGACGCACTTACCCTATGTTTTATCTTTAATTCTTTTTTACTTCTCTTTCATCCTTTCTATATTTAACCATGTATCTAACACGAGATTTATTCTATACTCTGGAGAATGTTCTTTTAAATCACTCTCTTTGATGACTCTAATATTCTCTCCATCAATAATCTTCACGAATTTTTCAAAGTTTTTATACTGCCGATTGTCTACTGAGATAAAAATTTTAGAACCTTTGACAATTTTTAAAAATTCTGCTATATCTGTAAAAATTTCTGGAGTTTCAATAACATTTCTCACTTTAGTTTTAACAAAATAGCGCAATAAATCTTTTTTATTAAAAGTACTCTTAGCATTTTTTAAATAAAGCTTTCTTTTCTTTGATTCCCTATAATGCCTAAAACGGGAAATATTGCACAAACAATCCCTCAAATTCTCTTTCTTTAAAATAATATACCCTATTAAATTATCAGAGTAATCTATGAAGACATAATAATCAAATTCTTTCATCTTGTTTTACCTCTATAATTCATTATGTTTCTTGGATATATAAAACTCTTTCTCCTCCCTAACTCTCCCCGCGCCCTCCCCTTACGCGCTCCCACTCCCGCAACCTTTAAATCTTATAAAACCATTATGAAAATATGGTGAAAAAGAGGAAGGCACTGAAGCTGAAACCAAAGTCAAAGCCCAGATTAAATCCAAAATCCGGTATTATAATTATTCTCTTATTTATTATACTTGTTGGGCTTGTGATTACTCTTATTTTTGCAATTTATACTCTTGTATTGAAAAGTGAAAAAAGCAGTGGAATAAATGAGTATAGAAGCATAAATGGAATTGGGGATGCAAATGAAACAGGAGAGATAAATGAAACATCCTGTGCAATGCTTGGATGTTCTGAAGATGCGCTTTATGTTGGAAGTGTTAATTCTGACAAATATTATTCGTGCGAATGCCATTATGCCAAAACAATAAAAAAGCAGAATATTATATGCTTTTCATCTGATGCAGAAGCTGAAGAAAAAGGTTATGAATTTATTGAGTGCTGAGGAATAAATAAGGCTCGGCTTCGCCTCGCCTTAAATAGTGCGCTTCGCGCTTGTTTATTTTGCAAATCTTTAATCTAATAAGTTCATAGGATTTTAATATATTTTAATTAAACATTAAACAAAATGGGTATTAAATAAAAAGAAAAAAAATCTATTGAAAAGATGTTGAATAAGGGAAAAGAATGATGTGACAGAGACATTATCAACTTCACCCCACAACCACGCTCTTCCCGCCGTCTTTTTTAAGATGGATGACGTGCTGGACAAAGCTTTCTATTTTCTGGTCATGGCTTACTATTATCAACTGTTCCATGTTCAATTCATTAAGCACATCGCGCATCTTGTCCAATTGCTGCTGTGAGAAGCCATCTGTTGGCTCATCTAAGATAACAAGCCCTTTTGTTTTTATCTCGCTTATCAATGAATTTATTGTTTGATTTAGTGCAAGGCGGTATGCCAAAGCAATTGCTGTTCTTTCTCCTCCTGATAGATAACTATAATCCAATTCATAATCCTGCTGTTCTATAACTGGCGTAAAGTCATCGTCTAATCGAACTGAAAATGTTTCTGGAACAAGTATTGAAAACCATTCGCTGAACAGTCTTGAAAACTCACCTCTTAATTTAAGCATGACATTTCTTTCTATAAATCCAACCATTTCTAAAAACTGATTTGAAAACCAGCCCTCAATTTCAGAAATATGTACAAGCTCATTTTTTATTTTTTCTTTTTCAGCAATTGAGATTTCAAGCAACTTTATTTCTTTGTTTCCAAGTTCAATTTCTCTAATGATTTCTGCTTTTTTTATGTCGAGCTTTTTTTCTTCAAGCATTATTTCTGCAAACTCGTTTTCTCTTGCAGAAAGCACAGAATCGTACTTTTTCATAGAGCTGACAGCTTCTTTCAGCCTGATTATCTGTTCAGAAAGCATTTTTACGTCATTTTCAAGCTCAATTTTCTGCTTTCCGAGTGCAGAAAGTTTTGACTGGTCTTCTTCAATTGTTTTCAGCCGTATTTTAACTTCATTAAGCGCTTCTCTTTTTTTCTCAAAATCAAAAACCTCTTTTTCAAGAAGATTTATTTCTTTTTCCTTAAGCTGTTTTTCATTGTCTATGCCTATTTTTTCATTGTTTAAAGAAAGCATTTCTTTTTCTGCCTCACCGATTATATTTACCTTATGCTGTGATGAAACTTCCTGAAGGCAGGTAGGACATTCTTTCAGATTGGCAATTTTATTTTTAAGAGCATCAAGCTCTGATTTTTTTAAGTTTAATGTCCTTATTCTTTCAGACATGAGAATTGTCTCTTTTTTCATTGCATCAAGAGAGGTTTTTTTGTCAGAAATAGACTTAATCACCAAATCAAATTCATTTTGATTAAAATTTTTAACAGCTTCTTCAAACCTGCGTTTTATAAATAAAATTTCGCTGTTGGATTTGGAAAGGCTGTCTTTTTTAGCCATAAGAAGAATGTCTGTTTTTTCACATTCTTTTTCAAATTTCTGCTTTTCAGCTATCTTTTCCTTTACTTCTAAAACATCCGCCTGTTTTTTTTCTTTTAGCGCGATAATTGCTGAAAGCGACTTTTCCATATTTGGCATCAGTGCTTTTATTGAATTGATATCCTGTTTTTTTTCAGCAAGCCTTAATTTGATAAATTCCAATTCGCTTATTTGCCCTTGTTTCAACCTTGAAATCTCTCTTAATTTTAATGTTAAAATTTGTGTATTTTCTTTTATTCTTTTGTATTTGTCAATTCCAAACACATGCCTTAAAGTGTTAAGGCGTATTTCAGGAGTTTCGAGTATTATCTGCTTCATCTGCTCCTGCGGAGTATAAACTGTAAATCTGTAAAGCAGGTTTGTTTTTTTTGCAAATTCTCCTGGATAATTCAGCATTGAAAGAATTGTGGTTTTCATTTCAGTTATTGACTTTTCCTCTGTTTTTCCGCCAATTGTTATAAATGCTTCTTCCTGCGCAACGCTTTTTTTTCTTTTAAGCGTCCTTTTTATAATAATATTTTTTCCATTTATTTCAAATTCAAGCTCTACAAAGCCATCATCTGCGCCGTTTCTTAAAATAGAGTTTCCTTTCTGCCCTGGCTGCAGTCCAAATAAAGCAAATTCTATTGCGAGAAGAATTGAGGTTTTTCCAGAGCCAATGTCTCCTGAAAGAAGAACAGCTCCAGAAGGAATTACAATTTCGCCTTGTTCATAACTTCTTATGTTGATTATTTTTATTTTTTTTATCAGCATTTAAAACTCCAGTATTTTTTTAAGTTCGTCCAATACCCTATCCTGAAATATTACAGATTTTTCATCTTCAAATTTTTCTATGCTTAATGCATTAAGAATCTGCGGAAGCTTTTCAGAGAACTTCACAGGATTCTGCTCAATGTAACTCGCCATTATGCTTTCTTCAACATTATGAATGTCTTTTATTTCAATTTCTGTTTTTGATTCTTCAAAGTTTATTTTAGAGATATTTTTAAGCATAATAAATGCTTTTTTCTCTTTAATATACACCTCTATTTCACTGAAATTTATATCTGACATTTTTCCTGAAGAAAGATTTCCTGAAATTCTTAAAAGAACAATTTTATCTTCTAAATTGTGCTTTTCAAGCTCTGAAATTATTCTTTCTGTTGCAGCCAATGTATTGCCTATTTCGACAGGAACAAGAGTTACATCTTTTATTTTAAGAGGTATCTGCTCGCGTTTTAGAGAATCAAAAGAGATGTTTATCATCTGAAATCTTCCATACTGGAGTTCTTCAAGCTCTTCAAAATTATTTGGAAATATAGGGCCTGAATAAGCAAGGTTTGGCTTTAAAAAATCTATATGTAGATGTCCTAAAGCATAGTAATCTGCTTCTGGAAGTTCTGAAATTGAAATTGAATCAATTGGAAGAGCGCCTATTGCTTCTTTTAAAGCAGTATGAAGCATAAGCACTCTGAAAAATCCAGGCGCTTCTTGAAGGAATATTTTTCTTAATTTTTCAACTTCCAAACCTGATTTCATTCCAGGAAAACCATAAAGTGCATACTTCCCATTTATAACTGGCTGGAGCATAATTTTTCCGTCAGCTCTTTCTTCTGGCTGATATACATTTTTGCAAAAGCCGGCATGTTCCAACACATCAAGAAATGTTTTTCCTGCGCTCGAATAATCATGCGAGCCTGCTATGATAAAACACGGGACTTTTGCATCGCTTAATTTTTTAAACTCTGCAAATGCGCTCTTGAGTGTTTCAATTGGAGGATAAGCAGAATCAAACAAGTCGCCCGAAATAAGCACCATATCAACTTTTTCTTTTATGCAGTGCTCTACAGCCATTGTAAAGCTATTCATATTCACCTCTTGCAACTCGGGATATCTCCAGCTTCCTAGATGGCAGTCGCCAAGATGTGCAAATTTCATTAAGCTTTCTATGAGGGAGATTTTATAAAGATTGTTGGGATGATTTAGTTTGTTATCTTCCAAACAAACAAAGTTTCAAAAAAAATATTTTTTGATGCAATTTTTTTAAAATTCAAATCGTGCTTTTTTACTTCGGATAAAAATCTTTTTTCAGGCGTCAGGCTTGATGTTAAAATAAAAGCAATTCCATTTTCAGAGAGATGAAACCTAAGATTTTTAACAAATTCTAAAATTGTCTCATCGCCTTCTTTTCCACCGGTTGTGTCTTTTTCTTTGTCAAATTGATTTTCTGGAAGATAAGGAGGATTAAAAATGATTAAATCAAATTTGCCTTTTATATCTGAAAATAAATCTGATTCAACTGCATTAAATCCTTTTTTCTTTACAAAATTAATTGCATCTGGATTTATGTCTGCGCACAGAATATTTGTTTTTTTTATTCCTGCTTTGATGCACTGCTCTGCCTGAAAGCCTGTGCCTGTGCCTACGTCAAGAACTTTTGAAATATTTTTATTTATTTCTGGATTTTTAAGATATTCTAAAACAATTTCTGAGAGGAATTCAGAATCTTCTGCAGGAGAATAGATTTGCATAAACTAATTAAAAATTATCCAATATAAATTTATCCATACATTTTAAGCAGGACATATACTAACACAACAACAAGTCCTGCGAGAACAAGCCCCAAGCCTAAAACTTTAAGCAAAAATTTCTTGTCTATAATCTTTTCTGTATTATTTTTTTGGGATTGTGAAAGAGGGTATTGAGATGAAAAATCGTCTTCATTTTGCGGTTCTGAATAAGAATTATCTTCTGGTTGGTTTGCAGAATATTGTGAAGATTCAATTCCGCTTGATAGATAGCTTGCTGCTTCATTAACTTCATTTAGATTATATCCAGAATTTATCAAAGATTGTTTTGCAGAGTTTAAAGAATATCCTCTCTCAACTGCGTTTTTTAATCCTGAAAGAATATCCTGTCTCACCATATTTTAATTAATTTAAATCAGTATTTAATCTTTTTTGTTTGGAGTTATTGCCCACTTTATTATGTTTGAAATTTTTATTTTATCATTACAAATCTCTGGTCCTGGCAGAGATGTGCCGTTTTTTCAAATTTATACCCCATTTTTTTAGCTAAATCAATTGCAGGTATTGTTTTGTCAAGTCCGCCATGAGAAGGTATTACATGCTCAGGCTTAAGCAAATTTATCATATCTCTTAAATCTTCGCGCCCCCCATGGCCAGAAACATGGACATTATCAAAAATTCTTACATCCTGCAATTTTAATTTCTTGTCCATATTAGCTCGATTTGACTGATTAATCGGAGTAGGAATCACCTTAGATGAAAATATAACGCTGTCGTGGGGTTTTAGGGTGAATGGAAGCTTTCCTGATACCATTCTGTCTAAAATAGAACCCGGTTCTGCCTGATGTCCTGTGCATATAAGAACATAATCCTTCCTATTTTTATCTATTTGTTTTAAATGAGACTTAACCTGATTTGGAAAATTTAAAATCTGCACCTCTTTTCCAAACGGGCTTATTCCTGCACTTTTTGCAGCCTCATTGTATTTTGCGAGACTTCTTCCAATAAGCACTGGCTTTCTTCCCAATTTTAAAGAAAAATCAACAATGCTTTTTAATCTCGCAATATGTGAAGAAAATGTTGAAACAACTATTGCATGATCTTTATGATCTACTGTCAAAAGAACCTCTTCAACCATTGCTCTTGCAATTTTCTCGCTTAAAGTTTTTCTTTCATCGCCTGAATAAAGTGCATCAACAATCAATACTCTTACGCCTTCTTCAGCCAATTCTTTAAGCTTTTTGTAATTTGGAGGCGCGCCAATCACCGGATTATTATCAAGTTTGTAATCGTTTGCATAAATAACAACTCCTTCAGGAGTATGGAGTGCAATCAGAGCTGACTGGAGTGTTGAGTGAGTGATATTGACAAAATCAGCAGTATATGAACGATTTTTTCCTTTTATAATGCACGAAGAATCTGGCTGAACAATATTAATTTTATTTTTTATATTTGTATTTGAATCTCTTGCGAGAGTTTTCAAAACTTCTATTGTAAATGGTGTTGCAAAAATTTCTGCATTTGGATATCTCTGCACAATATAAGGAATAGCTCCTACATGATCTAAATGAGCATGAGTTATGAGAAATGCCCTGACTTTTTCTTTTTGCTTGAATAAGAAATCGTCGTTTGGAAGCGCTCCGACGCCTCTTAAAAGAGCTGGCGTCGGCTGTTTTGTTGATTCCTGCAAGTCAATAACTGCAGGAAGATAAAGCCCGCAATCAAATACAAAAATGTCGTCTCCAAATTCAACAGCAGTCATGTTTTTTCCAACTTCATCATAACCGCTTAATGTGTGTATCTTGAACATTTTAAAATCTTGATAATGAAAAAGAAAGCGCGTTTAAATACCTTTTTAGTTAAAAAGGTATTTGGGATTTAGTGCTTTTCAGAATTAATAAAGAACATTAATTTTGCTAACCCCATAATTTTCCATTATTTTACATTTTTCCATGAAAATTTTTATTATTAATACCCATTAAATTCAATATTAAATCATAAAATCTAAGGCGACAATGAAGTGGGATTTGCAGAATAAAAACAGGCGAGGCGAAGCCGAGCCAATTACTTTCTTTAAACATCCCATAACTTTGCCTTATTCATAGTCGTTTCATTAAAGTTTTTTATTTTTGATATGAATTAAGTTGCATAAAGAACCAATGTATTTGTAAAGTCAGATTTGCAGAATTAAAAATAGTTAACTATTTTCTCTTTTTAGAAGACAAATAATAAATCCCAAAGATTGCAATAGTTGCAAGCGCAAAATTAAAGAATGTGAAGAACGGCAAAGGCGAGCCTGATGTAGGACATGGGTAGGTTTTGTCTGTATCTATACATCCTCTTGAAGCATCATCTGGAAGAGGAGACGGTTGTTCTATTCCATCTATTACTTTCCACAATGTTGCTGAAACATGAAGTGTAACAAGTCCATCTGTAGAACAGGTGTTTACTAAGTTGCTTGTGAATCTGCATTTATATGTCTCTTCAACTCCAGGATTACCACAATCTGGATCTGATTGAAAAGCATATGCTCCATAGCATCCTTCCTGTTCATTAATAGTCTTCCATTCACAACCGCAATCTTGGAGAGAAATACATTCTCCATCAGGAGTTTCAAAATCATAAGATCCGGGATTACTGGCATCACAGAAATGAAAATCTTCAGGATCAAGATCTGACGAAGACCATGCACCAGCTACTTGATTATAAATTGCCTCCCTTATAGCATCATTTATCGGATTTTCACATTCTGTCTGGCTTCTCTGCGAACAATCTGTAACAACGCCAGAGCCGAAAAAACTAAATGTTGTTGAATCTTCGCTTGACCAATCTGTTGCTGAAACAAATGAAAAAGATAATGCAAATAAGAATAATGCAAATACTGCAGAAATAATTCGTGGTGTTAAGGTTTTTTTCATTTTGTTTGCTTATTTTTATTTGTTTAAAAGATTTAAGATAAAGGAAGCCCCTCATATCCTATTTTAAGCGAGCCGCTGTAATTTCCATCAGGGAATTGCTTCTTGAATGCAACGAATGAGTGGTTAGTGAAATTTCCTATTCCTGTAAAATCTTCTACATATTCGTGAGTGCCATCTGATAAATTCTTAAATGTCCAATTAAACCAAAAGTTATAATCTGTTCCAAGCACTGCATCTGTCTTAGGCAAGTCATAGCAATATAGCTCTCCGCAAGGATGATAACAAGTAGTTCCAGGATATTTGCTTTTATCACATAATGCTTGTGTCAGCGAGCAGTTAGAAATGTAGCTCTCACTTCCACTGAAATTTATCCATCCGCCACTTGCTATTGGTTCGGAATTATCTGCTGGTTCTGTAATTATTGCAAATAAATTTAATCCTGCTACGCGCTTATATATATCAACTCTAACCTTGTCCTTGTCTTTTCTGTTATTATTTGCTGTTTCTTTAACTAATGCTCTTATGTTATAGGATTTTTGAGCAGGATATGAATGCACTTGATTACATAATGCTGGATTTGCAAGACAGCCAGCAATAGGGTCAGTAATATTTCCATCTCCAAAGTTCCATGTCGTATTAAGGAGGTTTGCTGCAACTCCTCTCAAAGTAAGTGCATAATTAATATTATCATTAATGCAGAACTTTTGTTTATCTGTCGGATTTGTAATTGTAACTTCTGGAGGAATATCGCCTGAAACAGCATTAACTGAAAATGTTTTGTTTACTAATTTTGTCTGGCGGCCAGCTGTACATGAAACATATATAATATGCTGCCCATTTGATAAGCCGGTAAGATCTCTTGTGAAATGAACTCCAGTGCCTAAGTCATGAGTTGTGTCCTCGTCCTCTAGATCATCTATATAAGATATACATTGGGCGCTAATATTTGTTGTAACATTGAGGGGGACAGTTGAGCTTGAAAAAACTTGTCCTCCTATTGGAGAGTTAATTGAAACATTAAGAGTAGATGTAACATTTGGGTGACTTGGACTATAACAGCATATTTTAACAGGATAGGTGCTTTCAGCAGAAGCGCCATAACTTGCAAGATGCGCATTTGTTGCAGAAGATAAAGAAACTATCAATTTTTCAGTAGCTGCGCAGTTTGCAGGAGCAATAACATTTCTGCAAATTAAATCTCCGTAACAGACAGGAGTAGGAATGTACTCGAGAGGAGTATATTGTTTCGCATGAGCATTAGCACCTAAATTGCTCAAAGTTAAAACAAGATTGTGATCATTTGCAGCACAAGTTTTTGGAGAGGCTCCTGTATACTTGCCTCCAAAAAGAGTATCAAAACAAATAGACTCTGCATACCAGGTTGAATAAGATAATGCGCCGTGCGCATTTGTAACTTCTGAAAGCGAAAGAATTATCTGATCACTTTGGGTGCATGCAACTGCGCTTACTAATGAAATTAGAAATAATGCTGAAAAAAAAGTCAAGATATATTTTGAACACCCCATTTTTATGTTATATGTAAAATAGGAGAACTTATTTATAAAGTTATCTATAAACTAAGGAATATATAATGATAAGGGAAAATGGCGCGTTCTGCAAATCCTTAATCCGTTTGTGCATTGGACTTTATCATTTTTAATTTAAATATTTAGCATATTGGACTTAAATAAAAAGCACCAATGGACAAACTTAAAATAAGGGGAAAGGATGGGATGTTAACAAAATAAAAAATCAAACATCAACAACAACCTGACAAACCCATTGATTTTTAATTTTTTTTACAAATAAAGAATTATATGTAACTGCCTTTACATCAAGCCCGATTGGATAGTTTTTTGCATTATCGCCATAAACTTCTGCTTCAAGAAAGTTTTTATTGGTTGTATTAATCTTATTTATTCTGTTAATTTTATTGATTTTCACTTTTATTTTTGATATAAAAAAATTATCTGAATCAAGCAAAAATAAAAGTTCTTCGAGAAAATTATAAAGAAGAGATTCGCAACTCTTTGCGCTTACAGATATTTTTTTAGTTTTTGCATTTTTTATTTTTCCAGAATACATTGAAGCAAACATTGCATATGCGGAATTTTCAAATGCTTTTTCAAGCGTAACTCCGTATGCCTGAAATTTCACATCAGCAGTATGCTTTAGAAAAACAAATCTTTTTGCAGAAATTTTTTTATTTTGCTCATAATTTATTTTTCCCATAAGAATATCCTTATTTTTTTAGGCGAAAAACCTGATGAATCAAGAGTCACGCTTATAGAAGCTTCATCTGAATAAACTTCGTTACTAGTAAAGCTTGTTGTGATTCCGCATATATCATCAATTCCGCAGATTTGAAAAGTAGATGAAAAACCCTCGGGAGTGAGTTTTGCAAGCGCATTATTTACTTTTTGCCTTGATACTTCATTATCATCAAGAACTGCCTGCCTTAAAGTGGAATTTGAAGATATTTCATCAAGCATAAGAGAGATAAGCTTTTGCGCTTCATCATCTAAACTTGTTTTTTTTGTCTGGCGGATATAAATAAAACTGAGAACAGAGGCAATAATCATAACTGCGATAAATGCCTCTAATATTCTCCAAAAAGCTTTTTTGTCGTTTTTTAATTCAAAAATTTTTACCATACCTTAATATTGAATATATACTTTATAATTTCTCCGGAATTATCAATAACATCAATTGGAAAAGAGCTTGCGCTGACTTTTGCGCTTCGTGGTATTCCTTGCTCTGGCTCGGCAGTATAATTTATAGCGTTGTCAAGAGAGCTGACCATAAAAGAAAAGTCAGTTGCATCAGAAACAAATTTCTTTTTCATAATCTTATATGAAGCACCATAGTTATTTTTCAATGCCTCGATTCGCTTTTTGGAAAATGCTTTTTTAGAAACAATTG
>JAGVXO010000020.1 GCA_018303755.1 Candidatus Pacearchaeota archaeon | reverse complement strand
TGATCCAAACTCATTGATAAATCAATTAATCCATATCTTGAAACTAATCCATAACTTGGTTTTATTCCAACAACTCCGCAATGACTTGAAGGATTTCTTATGCTTCCTCCTGTATCACTTCCTAAAGCAATATCACAAAATCCTGCTGAAACAGAAGCTGCACTTCCAGATGAGCTTCCTCCTGGAATTAAATGAACTGCCCTCGGATTTTTTGTTGGATTATAAGCACTTGTTTCACCGCTTCCTCCGCACGCAAACTCATCCATATTTGCAATTCCTAAAATAACTGCATCTTCTTTTTTTATTTTTTCAATAACTGTTGCATCATAAGGCGCTTTCCATGTTTCCAAAGTTCTGCTTGCGCAGTTGCATTCCATTCCTTTCACGCAGATATTTGCTTTTACAATTATCCCTAATCCTGCAAGTCTTCCTGCAGTTCCTTTTTTTATTTTTTCATCAACTTTTTTCGCATCTTCAATTGCATTATGATTGACAGAAAGCACTGCATTGATTTTCGGATTTTCTTTTTCAATAACAGAAAGAAAATATCTTACATTTTCAACTGCGCTCATTTTTCCTTCTTCCATTATTCTTACTTTTTCAGATATGCCCATTTTATTCTATTTTTCAAATAATCTGCTTAATTTAAGGTTTATTGTTGTCAAAAATTCAAAGCATTTTTTAGCATAATCCTCCTCAAACAGCTTTCCATAATAGCTTATGCTGTTTCTCGACTGCCTCAGCTCATTGGCAAAAGAAACTTCCTGCTCAGAAAATCCAAGTAGTTTCATGTAGGCAACCTCTGCCTCATGTGCAAAATTTCCAGAAGCACTATATCCGTCGAGCATCATTTTTGCCCTTATTTTTTCTAAAATAATATCATGCACATCCTTTATAATTGAATTAGCATTAAATTCATCAATGCCTAATTTTTCAATCCTATTTTTTAATCCTATAAATGATTTTTCTGTCTCTACTTTTAAGAATTGGGCTCTTGGAGCATTAAATGTGCCTTTTTTAACAATGCCCTTGCGAAGATAATAATTAAAATCAAGCGGGAAGTTCATAATTTTATGCTCCCTTTTAAGATAATGCCATTTAAAATACTCTCTTTCAAATTTTTATGGAGTTTATTAAAATCTTCATAAAACTGGAGTATTATCTTTTTATTGAACATTTTCTCAAATGTTTTTATTTCCACTTCTCTTTTCTTGCTCCCGATAATAGCAATATCGATGTCTGAATTCTGGGTATCTTCACCAAATGAATAGCTTCCGAACAGGATTATTGTTGAGCCGGGAAATCTGCTGAATAAATATTCTGCTAATCCAGACTCATAAATTGCAGACAAATTTTCAATTCGTTTCATAAAATAAACATGATTATTCTGCATATTCAACCCTATTTCAAATGTCTTTGAAGAATCTTGTTTTTTTATATTTAATAATTCTGTTTTTTTCAGGGATTTAATTGATTTTGCAACTGCAGTAGGAGATATTTTTAAAGCAATAGCAATTTCGCGCTGGTTAAAATCTTTTCCAGCATTCATAAATAAAAGTTTTAAGATTCTTTTTTCAAGACGCGTAAATTGCTCCTTACATATGTCCATTTTAGTTTATAAATATAAACTAAAGTTTATAAATCTTTATACCAAAGTTATTACTTTATATCTCCTTTCTCAATCAAAAATTTAATATTATCTGCAACATAATATTTTCCTCTCTTAATTTCTGAAATATCTAACCATTTAATTTCCTTGACTGGAAGAATTGGTGTGATATCTTTTTTATTATTCAATTTTGCAAGATAGTGAATTAATACAATAAGCATTTTTTCACCAGTTTGCTGATTTTTCCATTTTAACATTGGATTTAATGGTTTTATTATTTCAATTTTTGCATTAATCTCTTCCTTAACTTCTCTTTTGCAGGCATCTTCTAAAGAGATATCCTCTCCAATAGTTCCTCCAGGAATTTTATAAAAATCATCTTTGTTGTCTTTGATGACTAATAATTTGCCATTTTCAATTATTATATGTCCTGAAGCAACAATTGTTTTCATTCCACCCACTTCCCTTTTTCTGCAATTATGCACTCGCTGTTCTTCTTAGGCGCATTCTTGAATATTAATTCCCTGAACTCTCTGTCTTTTTCATTCCCATTTCCTTCATTCCTTTCAAACTCTTCTCTTTCAACAACTGCTTCAGGAACTTTTGGAAGCTTTTCAAGAGTGTCTCCAAAAGCAAGAATCAACTCTTTTGAGTCCTTTTTTATTTTCTCTCTTTCTGCATCAGAAAGTTTCCTCCACATCATCTCGCTTGCCATTTGCCTTATTTATATTAAAATACAGGGAGTTTAAAAGGTTATAGATTTATTAGTTTATATCCGCAAAATCCGAGATTATATACTTCTGTTTTTCCTATCTTTTTTCTGCCTTTTCCTTCATGGATATGCCCGCAAAATACATACCTTGGAGATTTTGATTTGATATATTGTAAAATCGTTTTGCTTCCTGCGTGTTTGCCTTTCCATTGGTTTGGAGCAAAATTTGATTTAACCTTATCTAAAACTCTGTATGGGGGCTGATGGCATATTAAAATGTCCAAAAATCCAAAGTTTTTTAGAATTCTTTTTGCCTTGTCTGTTTGTTTTTTTGCTTCTGACATTTTTTTCTTAAACTCTGCTGGCTTGAATTCTTTAATCCAAATAGTATCTATAAAATATTCTAATCCTCCAATCTTTGCATTATTAAAATTTGCAATTTTGTTGTTAATTATTCTAACATTTTTAGTTGAATTTAAATTATTATACAAATATGGAAGTTTTGTCTTAATCTCTTTTGAGTACTTTTTTGTTTCATAGTTTGAAGATTCAACATTTCCGAATATCGTAAAAACAGGAGCAAATTTTTTAAGGTAATTTATTATCTGCATAGTTGAGTCATATGCTTCCATAAATGCTCTTTTTTTCGTATTTGAAGAATACTCTTTTTCTTGCAACCCTCTCTTTTTTCTTTCAATGTCCTCAAAGGCCATTTTGCGCATAAGATTAGAACTTCCTAAATCTCCTGTCAGCAAGATTAAATCTGCTTTTTTGACAGGGATTTTTTTAATTTTATTTAAGTTTCCGTGCGGATCGCCAATAACCAAAATTCTCATATCTTTCAGAGAAGAGTATTATTTAAAAAACCTTTTGAAATGCGCAAGATTAATGCCCTATTGGTAGTGAATACGAAAAGTGTATAGAATTACGATAAAGCTTATAAGAGTATTAAATAAAAGTTAAATATGGTACTTGGAATGGGACAATTATTAAGGTTATATTGTGTTGAGGATTTATATATAAAAAGGGGAGTCAGGGATCAAATTTCCTACGAAAGAGGAAAGATAGCAGAAACTGCCATGAAAAGGATTAGTGATTCATTAGCTGCAGAAAATTTAATTGAAACACTTAGAAGGATAATGTGGACAGAAGAAAGAAGCAAAAACCATCATCCCCATATTATTACGCCTTTATGGCCTGTTGGATTGATAACATTAAAATGCCCTGCCCAGAGGGCAGATGAAATATTAAGATCAAGAAGATTAGAAGAATACAATTTTGTCATAGACCATACAGCCAATTCTTCAGGAGGAATTCTTTCAGCAACTACTGATAGATATGAATTTTCAACATCCTATGGCAATGCATTTAGGAGTTATCATGATGCTGCAGAAGAAGTTAGAAAGCTGTTTGAAGAAAAAGAAGAATTTCAGATAGTTGGAGAAGGTTATACAGATTATATGCTTCTTAGAGGGGATGATGATTTATCCCAAGCGATAATTTATCTTGAAATAGGAAATATCCCCCTAAAAAGAAAAAATACTTTTTTAAGAGGGTTATATGAAATGGCACGTCCAAGCAAAAAACCAAAATCAAGAATACCAAAAAAAGATATCTTAGTCCTTAATTAACTTGTTCGCCAAGAATCATATGTCTTTCCCTTGATAGCAAAGATATAAACGAAGAAATATTAATATCTTATGCTATAAATAAATCTATTCTCTTTGAGAAAGACTATAATTTCCTTTTAAGATTATTTTTAGATTTCTTTTCTTCAAGAATATTAATATGCACCTCTTCAAGCTGCTTTTTATCAACCTCTGAAGGAGAGCCATCCATAGGATTCTGTGCAGACTTGTTCTTTGGAAAGGCAATTACTTCCCTTATATCATTATATCCGAGCATTAAAGCCACTAATCTATCAAGTCCCAACCCCATACCCCCATGAATAGGTCCGCCAAATTCATAAGCGTCTAATAAAAATCCAAATTTTTTATATGCCTGCTCTTTGCTTAATCCAATAACTTTCATTACTTTTTCCTGCAATTCAGGATTATTAATTCTGATACTTCCAGAACCTAATTCTGTGCCATTTAAAACAATATCAAATAAGTCTCCTTTGACTTTTCCAGGATCTTTCTCTAAAAAGGGAATATGCTCTTTTTTAGGAGAGGTAAACATGTGATGCTCTGGCTCCCATTTTTTTTCGTCTTTGCTATAAGAAAAAAGCGGGAAATCATAAACCCAGCAAAATGCAAATTCCTTGGCATCATTTTTATTTTTTCTTAAATCAGGCTTGTCTGTTCCATATTTTTTCATAGATTCTTCATAAGTCAGTCTCTCAAATTTTTTTAATTCAACTCCTAAAACCTTCTTAAAAACATATTTGTACATTGATTCAACAAAACTCATTATATCCTCTGAATCAACAAAACTCATTTCCAAATCAATCTGAGTATGTTCTGGTTGTCTATCAGCCCTTAAATCTTCATCTCTCAGACATTTTGCTATCTGGAAATACTTATCAAATCCAGATATCATTAAAATTTGTTTATAGAGTTGTGGTGATTGTGGCAAAGCATAAAACTTTCCAATATTTACCCTGCTTGGAACAATATAATCCCTTGCTCCTTCTGGTGTCGGTTTAACTAATAGTGGAGTTTCAATTTCAATAAATTCTTTATCAATAAAAAATTCTCTAACTGCCCGAGTAACTTTTGTCCTAAATATCAGATTTTTTTGCATTTGCGGCCTTCTTAAATCCAAAAATCTATACTTTAACCTCAAGTCTTCACTTGCAATTTTGTTATCATTAATCTCTATTGGAGGAGTTTTTGATTTAGAGAATATTTCAATATTTTCTGCTAAGACCTCGATATCTCCTGTTTCAATATCCTTATTTTCTGTGCCTAGCTTTCTAACTTTAACTTCCCCATTAATTTTTACAACATATTCTGGTTTAATTTCAACTTTTTCTTTTATAACAATTTGAGTTTTACCATATCTATCCCTCAAATCAATAAAAGAAATTTTTCCATGCTCCCGAATACTATCAACCCAGCCACAAAGAGAAACCTTTTTATTAATATCTTTTTTTCTAAGCTCTCCGCAAGTATGAGTTCTAAGCATGCAAATATTAAAATAACTGCATTTATAAATATTTATAAAACATTAAAAATAAAATAAAAATAAAAATAAAAATAAAAAAAATCACCTTTTTCTTCTCCTTGCTATTTTCACAGGCATTTTCTCAGGTGCCTTTTTTCCGCCCATTTTTGAGAACACAAAGATATAAAGTATTTCCAGTATTCCCAGA
>JAGVXO010000019.1 GCA_018303755.1 Candidatus Pacearchaeota archaeon | reverse complement strand
TGAAAGCTGATCCATTTCATATATTCCCATCTCTTTGTAAATTTCATTGTCAAAATTCGGAGGAAGAACCACTTTATTTTTTGAGTGCCAGGATATTTGCGCATTTATGTATCCTTGTTTTAGAGAAGGCTTGTTTAGTTTATTCCATTCATTTAGTTTTGCTTCAACATCTTTTAAATTCATTCCAAGTGTCCTGAAAAAATTTATAAGTATGAAAACTCCTCTTTTTTTTCCATCTTCCATTCCCTTTAATATATTATTTATTACAGGAGGAAAATTTTCACCGGTAAATTCATTCTCTGACAATTCTATTTTTTCCCGAAGTTCATTTTTTTCAGTATTTTCAGAGTAACCATTTGTATAATTTGAATGCCCTGCTTCTTTCCTGTTCATCTCATTGTTTTTATGCCAGTCAATTGCCTGGAGAAGCAGTTTTTCTGCTTCATTTTTTTCAGAGTCGGGAATAAAATCAATTATTTTCACTTTAAGCGGGTCTGCATCTGTTAATTGGAATTCTTCAATCTTGTTTTTGTCGAGCACAGCACTCGCGAGCGCGGTTTTTTCATGAAGTGAATAAGGCATCCTGAATAAATGTCTTGAAGAAACAAGAAGAATGTCAAGCCCAAGAAGCTGGAATATATCTGTTGATAGAATCGTCTCATTGAAATTTTCTGGATTGTTCAGCGAGTTTATTAAGCATCTTGTACAATAAAAAAATTTTTTGCTTGTTGTTTCTTCCATGATTCTTTTGCATACAGGGCATTTTTTATCTTTATATTTTTTTTCAGTTGAACTAAAAGTTTCTATATGCGGGGGATAGCAGTTATCACATCTTACACTTATCTGGTATCTTTCCTGCGATAAATTTTTGCATAATTCGCATCGTATTCCAGTCAATCCTTTAACCTTTGCAAAATCATCGTCTGTATTTATTATCATCTTTTCAAGAATAGGTCTTGAGATTTCTTTTAAATATTCAACAATTGCTCTTGGCCATTCAGGAAACATCTCTTTTGCATTAATATCCCCGATTTTTTCCGGAAATGCTTTCCATGGAACAATTATGTGAAATCCTTTGCTTCCGCTGAATTTAACTCCAACATTTTTAACTCCAGAAAACTCAAGCGATTTAATAATTGCAACAGCTGCTTTTTTGCTATAATCCACCCATTTGCAGTCAATATCTATCACTAAATCCCATCCAGTTCTCAACTCGGTTATTTGCTCTTTTCCAAGCTCTGTTGAAACTCTTAAAGGTTCTTCCCATAACTCTTCTGAACAATGAAAGCTCGTTGCACCATTTTTTACAAAGGAAAGTATATCCATAGGGTATTGGAAGCTGTCTGGCCGCTTGCCAAAGCCCTCAAAATATCTCGGTGAAATTTCCCGGTTCTTAGAGAATTTGAATATTGCATCAAGCACATCTTTTCTTGAATAATACAGCAGGGCAATTGCCCTCACACGCTCCTCTTTTTCTTCCATTTATTAATACACTCGTTTTATTTTAAATACATTTGGTGAATAGAGTATATGCTTATTTGTTTTTATAATGGTTGCTTATTGAATTTTTCTTTAACATCCCATTCTTTTCCACATTTTAAGTTGTTTAATTGATGCTTTCTTTTTTATTTTAAAATAGTTTAAACCAGATAAAAACTCAAGAACCAATGTATAAATGGAGGAGGATTTGAAGAATAAATAATCGCGCCGAAGGCGCGCAAATTAAGGCGAGCCCGAGCGATTGCACGAGCAAAAGAAGTTTATATAATGGGTACAATCACAAGCAGGAATATTATCCTTCTTGCCTTATAGAAGCAATCTATTTTATACTATAACAAAACTTAAAAGTGCTCAAGTGCTTTAGAACTGATGAAAGCTAAGCTTGACAATCCAAAAGTGCTGTCAGAGATAATTTCAATAATCTCTGAATTAGTCACAGAAGTAAAAATAAAATTTACTGAAACAGGTATGGGCATAGTTGCAATAGACCCTGCAAATGTTGCACTTGTTTCATTCCGCCTTCCAAGAGAATCATTTTCAGAATTTGAAGCAGGAGAAGAAGTTCTTGGAATAAACTTAGACAACTTCAAAGCAGTTTTGAGGCGGGCAAAATCAGGAAGCAGCCTTATAATGGAAAGCGAGGAGAACATCCTTAAAATTGATATACTTGACAAAGTGAAAAGGAGTTTTTCTCTTGCATTAATTGAAATTGAGGGTGAGGATAAAAATATCCCTAAACTTGATTTTCATTCGCAAATTCATATAAATCCTTCTGACTTTGTGGATGCAGTTGAGGACTGCATTATTGTTGCAGATTCGTGCTCATTTATGGCTTTTCCAGATAAGTTTATAGTCGGTGCAACAGGGCTAAATTCTGCAAGAGCAGAGTTTTCAGGAGATGAAGTAAAAATAATCTCAGGCGAGTCAAAGGCAAAATATAGTTTGGAATATCTGCAGAAGTTTATGAAAGCAAGCAGAATAGCAACAAAAATAATAATTAATTTCTCAACAGACCATCCTGTAAGGCTCGATTTTATCAATAATGAAGCAGAACTCTCATTTATTCTCGCGCCGAGAGTTGAAAACGAAGACTAATCTGATTTTTTAAACACCCCATTCCTTTCCTTATTTTACATCTTTTCAATTTATTTTTATTGCTTTAATTAAAGGTTAAATTAAACTATATAGAGTCTAATGTATAGTGGATGAAGGATTTGCAGAATAAAATAGGTGAGCGAAGCGAACCAATAGTTAAGGATTATACCTTTCTGGATTATATAATCTTTCCTGCATTTCTCTTATCTCTCTCATTTCTTTTTCATAGTCAAACGCAGGAGGATTTAAATCAGGATTTGGATATGATGAATCTGGAAGTGGCTGATTGCTCCATTCAAAAATAATTAAATTTCCCCACTCATCTACATGAGGCCCTCTGGAATAGCCTGTTGCGCAGCCATTTGTTAAAGCTGTTAAAGATGCTATTCCAACTAATCCTGCTCCAGCAATTAAATTTCGCAACACTTTCATAAAATAAAGATAATAAAGAAGTATAAAAGTTTATGTGTGTTTAAGAAACGCCAATATTTATTCTGCTATCATCCCATAACTTTCCATTATTCAGCATTTTTTAATTGAAGTTGATTTAATTAAATTAATTCAATACTAAATTAAAATATATAAAAACCGAGATATAGATTGGCGTCAGATTTGAGAAAAGCAAATTAAGTGCTGAAAGCACCATTAATCTATATCTTTAAACTCGCCATACCTTTTCTTTACTTTACATCTTTTAATTTCAGATTTCTTTTCTTATAATATAATCTTAAGTATAATATTCTTATTAAAATCCAAAGGAGCAATATGCAAACAGATTACAGATTTGCAAAAGAAAATCGTGGGAATATTTATAAACTTCAGTTTATTTGTTAAGATATGCCAATTAAAAAGAGGACGAGATTAAAGGCAGCTGAAAATTCTAAAGAAAAAAATAAAAAGAAATTTAACAATACTGATCAAGCATTACTTGGATTTTCATTGTTAAATAAGCCATGGGTTTATGTGATTGCTGCATTTTTTATTGTGCTTGCTGTTTCAGGCGGAGTTTGGGTTTATTCAAATAAGAGCGTTATGATGTCTCCGTTTTCTTGGGCAGGATTGCCTACCATAACTCCTCCGCAAGATTGCCCTATTTATCATGAAGATCCCGCAGATATAAACAATGATGGATACATACGCTCTATATGCACTTCGAAGTCAAAATGTACTCGCAGGGAACATGGGGAAATAGACAACCATCATTATACTTGTACTAACATTAAATCGCAAGATAAACCTGACGGAGATGACTGCTGTATAGTGAAAGCTAATTGTGAACTTAGACCTGATAAAGAAATTGGAGGGATAAATTATGATTTTAAATGTGTAAAAGGAATTAGTATACTTATAAAGGAGGATCCTAGAGATAATTCAGACGATAATAGTCCTGCAGATTTAAAATGTCGCGAGAAGACAGGAGATATACTTGCATTTAATGCTTTAGGCAAATGTGGTGGTGCGGGAATTATTCTTACTGATAGACCAATTTGTTGTGCTGTTTCAGTTTCCCTTGAATAATTTATTCTATTTATTTCTCAAAAACCTTTAAATACTTATTATCCTTCTTCATATTAATAATATTGCTAATTATATAAGCAATATTCATATTAAAGATAATATGAACATTCATAATAATAAAATAATTGATTTTGTGAAGAAAAAAAGAATTGTCACGAGTTCTGAAGTTGCACAATATCTTAAAGTTTCTTGGAATACTGCGGACAAATATCTTCTTGAGCTTGTTGTTGACGGAAAAATTGAAAGAATAAAAAAACAGGGAGTGAATTTATGGCTGATAAAATGAAAAATAAAAAATCTTTTTTAGCTAAGAATAAAAAAGCCCAGATAAATATTTTTGTAGTTATTGCAATACTTATAGTAACTGCATTGGCACTGGTTTTATTTTTATACCACAGGCAGAGCATTTCAATAACCCCGAGCAATCCAGAAGAGCCGGATAATTATATTTCTCAATGCACAGGAAAAGCACTCGGAGATGCAGTCAGTATCATGCTTGACAATGAAGGATATATTGGAGGATATGCAAATTTTAGCTTTGAATATGAAGAAATTCCTTACTGGTGTTACACACCAAATAATTATGCAAGATGCACCCCTCTTGCTCCTATGACAATTGAACATTTTGAAACAGAAATTGAAAAAGAAATAAAGCCAAAAGTTGAAGAATGTTTTTCCTCACTTAAAACAAGTTTAGAGAAAAAAGGATATTCTGTAAAAATGTCTCCAATGCATAATTTTTCAGTTGAGATGATGCCTTCAAAAGTTTCTCTAAGTATTAGCAGGGATTTTATTGCAGAGAAATCAGGCGAGCCGAGAAAGTTTAATAAATTTTCTTCGCAAATAAACTCTCCTCTTTATTTGCTCGCAGTTACAAGCCATGAAATAATGCGCCAGGAAATAACCTTTTGCAATGCAGATACTCTGGCGCTAATGAGAGGAAATTCAAGATTAACCATAGAAAAATTCACAACAGGCAATGACAATAAAATATATACAATAAAAGATACTTTGTCAGAAAAGGAATGGAAAATTGCATTTAGGAACTGCGTGCTTCCGACGCCGGCATAAAATGATAAAACAATAATCAAAATAAAATTAAATATAAAAAAGAAAAAAATCACAAACCAAAAATAAAGAAAGTCCAATTAAAACAATGAAAACAAAAAATCAAATCATAAAAAACAGAAAAAGAAAAATTCCGAGTTCGGTTAGTTTAACTACCTGTCTATCACACCTTATTTATAATAGTAAGAGATATTTAAATCTTTCTACTTATGTAGGAAAATATTGTGGACCAACCGAGAATCGAACCCGGGACTTTTGTGTGATAGACAAATGTTTTACCATTAAACTAATGGCCCACAACAATTGTAATAATAAATATTATATAAACTTTCGGAGCAAAAATAACAAATAAATGAAATAAAAATTAAATAAAGAAAAATAAAACTCCAATGTCCCAGCTAAAAATAATGTAGAGATATGGGATGTTTAAAGAATAACTAAAAGTTAATTAAAAAATGAAAAATAACCTAACAAAAAAAAGAGCACTGGCAGAATTTGAAATGTTCCTGCTGGTAGCATCCATAATCTCATTCTCTGCTTTGCTCAGCGGAATTTATTCTGCAAAAGAAGTTTCTGCAATCTCTTTGCCTTCTTCTTCAGCTGAGCAATGCTGTCTTACAACAAAGCAAGGTGCGAGCTGTATAGATTTGCCCTTGTCTGATGCATGTAAAGAGCAATGTTCTGGAACTTGCCAGCAAACTTCATGTTCTGAAGTCAGCGAATGTAAATCTGGCTGTGGATTTGACAAGGAAAATGGACTATGCACTCCGAACACTCCTAAAAAAGCATGTGATGAATCTCCAAGTTGCGAATTTTTTGATGATGCTTTTTGTAATATAAATGAATGCCAGAAAGGATGTTGTATCTTAGGAACAAACTCAATGCTTGAAAAACTTTCAAAAGTTCAGGGAGTGCCTTCAGAATTTCATTTAGATACTCCTGATGAATTGCAATGCATTTCTCTGTCACAGAACGCAAATACAGGAGCTTGTGTTTTTGGAGACAGTGAAGAACCCTCGTGCAAATTCACAACAAAGTCAGATTGCGAAAGCACAATAAAAGGAATTTTTTATCAGGATTACTTATGCTCTAATCCTGAACTAAAAACAAAATGCGAAAAGCAAAAATCAACTAGTTGCGTAGAAGGAAAAGACGGAGTTTATTGGTTTGACAGCTGTGGAAATCAGGAGAATATTTATTCCTCTGATAAAATCCGCTCGTGGAATAATGGAAAAGTTTTGTCAAAAGAGCAGTCATGCAATCCTAATTCTGCAAATGCAGATTCTGCTAACTGTGGAAATTGCAACTATGAACTTGGAGGAATTTGCGGAGAGTCACGCACAGGAACTGATACAAAACCAACTTATGGAAATTATGTCTGCAGAGATTTAAACTGCAAAGACGCTCCTGATAATGGTGGAGGAAAAGCAAATAGAATTAATGGAGAGTCGTGGTGCGTTTTTGACGGCCCTGTTGGAACAGGAAGCATTGCAAGTGGAAAATCAAGCAGTGGTTTAGGAGATATTCTTCAGGGAATTACTCTTGGCGGAGAAATTGGACTTATGAGCACTGATTTAGTTGGAAGCAGGCACTTTAGATATGTTTGCCAAAATGGAGAAGTTGTTTCAGAGCCATGCGCAGATTATAGAAAAGAAATTTGTGTTCAGAATAAAAAATCTCTTGATAATGGAAAACAGATAGATGAAGCATTATGCAGAGTTAATATGTGGGAGCAGTGTATTTCACTTAATGGCGGAATTGGAAGTTTAGCAGGACAGATGACTGGAGGAGCTCCAACTGTGTGCGGGCCTGAATGTTTATTCCAGTGCATAAGAAATCCTGATTGCAGATTGCAACCAGTGTTAGTAGATACTGATTTTTGGTTTACTGCATGTGTTCCAAAATATCCTCCTGGATTTGATTTAGGAGAAACAAGCGGACTTTCAGGACTTGCATCATCTGGATTAAGTTCTGCACTTGGAAGTGCAGGAGGAATTGGAGAAATTGCAGGAAGTGCATTAGGAAGTTTAGGTGGTGGAAATTCAGGTGGCTCAAGTGCACAGCAAGTTTGTAGTGTTGGAACTCAAACCTGCACAGCAATTTATGTTAAAATGTGTCCTGGTGGATGGAAGTGTGTAAAAAACTGCCAATGTGAAGAAATAGGTTTTACTTTGCAGATGAATAATCTTTGTGCAAGTTTAGGCGACTGCGGGGTTTATGCAAATATTGCAGGACAGGCAACAGGACTTGGAGCGATAATTACTAAAAAGGGCTCACATGGAAAAACTCCTCCACAGCCGTTTATTTTAATTCCATTATATATGGCACTTGCAAAAATTCTAAAAGGACAGCCGTCAAACGGAGGATTTTTTAATAATGTTGGAGGAATACTCCAGTTGCCTTTGTACGGAATTTCAAGTATGTTTGGAATGACTTTATCAGATTTAAGTCCAAGTGTTGGAATGAATTTCTTAGGAAGAGCAAGTGCTGGATTTAATCCTGCTTTTACTGCCGGAGCTACAGGTGCAGGAGCATATGCAGGGGCAGCTACATCTATGAGTTTATTTGGACCATCAAGTATTATCGGTTTTACTGGTGCTTTCATCGGCGCTGCAATCGTTATTGGAATTATGTATCTCCTCGGATGTGGCGAGGTTGAAAAAGTTGAGATAAAGTTTGAGTGCAAGCCGTGGGACAGGCCTTTTGGCGACGGAAAAGGCATATTTGATTTTGGTAAAGGCAGCGGATGCGACTTCTGCAATAAAGATCCTTTGAAAATATGCTCAAAATACAGATGCGAAAGTTTGGGAACAAGATGCACTTTGATAAATGAAAACACAGGAGAAGACAAATGCGTGAGCATTGAAGGAGAAGCAACAATTCCAATAATAACTCCGTGGGAAGAAATTTTAAACAAAACATTTTTCAAATATCAGGACTCAAGCACAAACGGATTTAGAGTAAGAACTTCAGAAGGCGAATGCATACAAGCATTTACACCCGTTGTGTTCGGAGTTAAAACAGATGTTTATTCTCAATGCAGATGGGACATAAAGCAAACTGGTTTTGAAAATATGTCCTACGAATTTTTTGAATCAGGAAAATTCACAAAAAATCACACTCTTTCAACAGTTCTTCCAAGTGTGGAAAGTTTAGTAGCAGGAGAAACAGGAAGTGTAGAAGAATTTAACGAAGCAATGAGCAATCAGTCATTAAAAAATTCTTTGCTTAATGCTTTAGGAGATATGAATATTTATGTAAAATGTGCAAACTTAGATGGCAAAGCAAATGACCAGGATTATAAAATTAATTTCTGCGTAAAGCCAGGCCCGGATTTAACTCCGCCTGTTGTAATCGCAACTGCGCCTGCAGAAAATTCAGTTGTTGCATTTAATGCAACAGAGCAGGAAACATTGTTTTATATAAACGAGCCGGCAGAATGCAAATGGGATTTAATAAGGCCAAATTCGCCAACACTTGAAAACTATAATTCAATGGCAAACACTCTAACTTGTGATACAAATATGTCTAGCCAGAATATTTTAGGATTCCCTTGCATAGCGACTTTGCCAGTTGTTTCTGGAGAAAATAAATATTACTTATTATGCAGAGACCAGCCTTGGCTTGAAGATAATTCTTCAAGAAACTTAGGCGCAAGCGCAGGAAAAGAGTACGAGTATATTTTAAAAACAAGCGCTTCAACATTGGAAATTTCAGAATTAAAACCAGAAGGAATAATTACGCGAGGCACAGAACCGGTTTCTGTAACACTCGAAGCAGAAACATCAGGAGGCGCTGATTCAGGAAATTCTGTATGCTATTACTCACTTAATGAAAGCAATGGATACATAAGATTTTTTGAAACAGCAACAAATAAACATAAACAAATTCTTACTTCAATGACAAAAGGAGATTATACCTTAAAAGTAAAGTGCATTGATGTATCAGGAAATGTCGGAGTTAAAACTTCTTCATTTTCTCTTCAGCTTGATGGTGTTGCTCCAGAAGTTACAAGAGTATTTTACAATTCAGGAACTTTAACACTTAATACAAACGAAGATTCAATATGCCATTACGGCGATTCTGTAGGATGCATTTTTGATGCAAACTCGTCTGTAATGAACGGCGCAAATTCAAAGTCACATACAGCATCAATTGAAAAAAATTCAACTTATTATATTTTATGCGAGGATATTTGGGGAAATAAGAAGTCAGGATGCTCAATTGAGCTGACGCCTTATCAAACATAACTTCAAATAAATTTATAAACAAAATTCGCTTGATTAAACAAGCAGATAAAAAGAAAAAATGAGAATGCAAAAAAGAGGGCAGATAACGCTTTTTGTAATTATATCAATTGTGATTATAGGAGCATTAATAATATTTTTTTCAGTCAGCAATACTGGAAAAGGACTTGTTGATAGAGTTACAGGAGCTGAATTTGATCCTTATGCTTCGCTTGTTTCATGCGTTGAAAATAATAATGCAATAAACCCAAAAATTTCGGAAATATTAGTTCAGGGAGGAGATTCAAATCCCCAGCATTTCGCACTTTACAAAAATAATAAATTAAAATATTTATGCTACACCAATCAATTTTATGACAGATGTGTAATGCAAGAGCCGTTTGTTCTCCAAAAAACAGAAAAAGAAATTCAGCAGCAAACCCAAAAACAAATTGAAAGCTGTGTTGAAGAATTAAAAAGCCAGCTTAATGCAAGAGGATATTCTTCAAATTTTGGAAGATTAAATTATTCTGCAAGCATTGTTCCAGACAATATAATACTTAATATAGGACTTCCTCTTTCAATTTCAAGAGGAGAAACTTCAAAAAATTATCAAACTCCTTTTGAAGTTAGAAAAAAGAGCGAGGCATATAATCTTATAATGATTGCGAATTCAATACTTAATTTTGAAGCGCGTTACGGCGCAGCAGACATCGGAGAGTTTATGGCGCTTTATCCAGATATAAGAATTGAAGCACAAAAGCAGACAGACGGCTCAGTATTTTACTTATTATCTTCACGAAGCACAGAAGAACAATTTTCATTTGCAGTCCGGAGTGTTGCATTTCCTCCAGGATATGGGTTATAAAATGAAAAGCAAATTAAACAAAGACAAGATAATTGAAAAAATAGAGAAAAATAAAAAAGATATTCAGAAATATCAAGTAAAAAAGATAGGTGTTTTTGGTTCATTTATAAAAAAGAATCAAGGTTCAAACAGCGATGTAGATATTTTAGTTGTTTTTGGCAAAGTAGATTTTGAGAAGTATACTGGATTAAAATTTATGCTGGAAAAAATGTTTAAAAGAAAAGTGGATTTGGTTATTGAAGAAGATTTAAGGCCAGAATTAAATTATATAAAAAAAGAGGTTCAATATGCAAAGATATAATTTGTATTTAAAAAACAGCCAAGAAGATTGTCAAAAGAATAGCAGGATTAGAAGGCATTTTATTATATTTACAATCTTATTAATTGCATTAGGTTATTTTGTATTCGTTAATGGGAATCTTGTTTCTGCTGCTGAAACAAGCTACTGCTGTGAAAAAACAACTTCAGGCGCTTACTGCCAGAATGCTCCAAAAGAGCAGTGTGCTTCAGGATTTCAGTCAACACCAACTGCGTGCGAATCAACATCATATTGCAAAAAAGGATGCTGTTATGACAGCGACGAAGGATTGTGCATGGAAAACACTCCTGAAGGAGCATGCAAGGCATCAAACGGAATTTGGAGTGAAAGCGCAGAATGTCAGATTCCTCAGTGCGAGTTGGGATGTTGTGTATTAGGACAGCAGGCAGCATTTACCTCTTTGCAAAGATGCAAAAAACTTTCAGGATTATATGGATTAAAAAGCGACTTTAGAAAAAATGTTGCTGATGAATTATCGTGCATTGCAATTGCGCAGTCGCAGGATATTGGAGCATGTGTTTTTGAAAGTGATTTTGTAAAAACCTGCAAATTTACAACAAGAGGAGAGTGTTCTTCAGACAGTGTTGAAGGCGGAGCTTCTGCTTCTAATTCAAGTTCAGTTGAATTTTTCAAAGATTATCTATGCACAGCAGAAGAATTAGATACTGACTGCCAAAGAACAACTGAAACAAAATGCCTTGAAGGAAAAGATGGAGTTTATTTCATAGACAGCTGTGGCAATCCTGCAAATATCTACGATGCTTCAAAAGTTAATGATATTGAATACTGGAGAAAGGTTGTTGATGCGACTGCAAGTTGCAAAGCAGGTGGAAAGGATTGTGGAAATTGTGATTATTTAGGAGGAAGCATCTGCACAAAAGCAAGTGCAACAGAAAACCCAAAATACGGAAATAATGTATGCAAAGACATAAACTGCTATAAAACCTCAAATGGGAAAAATTACAAAAACGGAGAGTCATGGTGCGTCTATGACCAGAATAACCCTAATATTGACTCTCCAGGAAGCAGATATTACAGGCATTTGTGTTTTGCTGGAGAAGAAATTGTAGAACCATGCGCAGATTTAAGAGTTGAAACCTGTGTTGAAGACAAAAATACAGAGGTTGATTTCACATACGCTGGTTGTGTTTCAAATAGATGGCAGGAGTGTACTATGCAGAATAAAACAGATGATTGTCTTAATACAGATAAAAGGGATTGTATCTGGTTTCCAATTGGCGATGCAGAGGATTATGGAAAATATCTTAAAGGTGATTTTAAAAGTTTATTAGATACAAAAAAATTAATTGGACTTGCGCTTAATGTTGAAAATGTTCAGAACGA
>JAGVXO010000018.1 GCA_018303755.1 Candidatus Pacearchaeota archaeon | reverse complement strand
TTCTAGAATTAATATATTACGAAAGCTTGCCAACATGAAAGCTGAAATTCATTCACCACTAAAGTAGAGCAGTTTTCTTTCAGCAGGCAAGCTTATAAAATTCCCCATTAGCAGGTTTATAAGGAACATAAACCACAACATTATCAAAAGAATAATATTTCTCATCAGCCAATGCACCTTCAACGAAAAAATTCTTTCCAAGATTCAAAGTCGGATGCTTCCCCGATTTATATGCAATAAACTTAATATAGGTTTTTCCTTCAAATTCAAACAGCTGCGGTGGTTCAATAAAGTAGTCTGCCTTAATTGTCTGCTCAACCCCTTTTTTAAAGCCATAGTTGTTTCCAAATGTGCATCCATACTCATTATTTTCAGTATATAGCAGGCACCCATTTAATTTATTTTCGTCATCAAAATATAAACATTGGTCATTAAATCTGATATATGCTGTTCCAAAAGAACATTCAACCCCCTTAACTTTGATTGATTCTATTCCGGTTTCTTGTTGTGAAACGATTGTGCTGTCAAAATTTCTGTATAATGTGTGATAATCCTTGTCAGAAATATAAACCAGTGTTTCTTTTACTTCTTTTTCATTAATATCTAATTTTGAAGAGGAAAAAGTAAAGTCAGGATGCACAGTCAAAACATAAAAGATAGCAGACCACATTACTACAAATAAAATTATAGCAATAATGCCTGGCTTATTTAGTTCCATATCCGTATTGATGCAATTTTATTTATAAATCAATCGTTAAATCATAAAATAAAAATAAAAATAAAAAAAACAAAGAAGAATAAAAAGAACCAAGATTACTTCTTCTTTTTCTTTTTTCTTCCACCACGAGCCATCCTTGCTTCACATACGTTTCCTTTTCCGTCAACATAGTAAAGGTAGCCTGATTTTCTTTTAACAACATTCTTAACTAAAATAGTTCCCATTTTTCACCTCCTTTTTAATCATATCACCGAATATAAATTATTGTCAATAGTGCTATTTAAATCTTTCTGCCGACGGCATCCCGACGATAAACTTCACTAAATAGTGATATCTTCGGCTGAGAGGAATTTCAATTATTGATGAAAAATGCTTTTTTGATTTCTCATGTATAGAAAATGGTTTCACAATCTTCCATTCCACGACGTTATTTTTATTATCAAGCCATAAAGCAAGAAATGGAAAAAATACAAAAAAAGAATGAATTGCAATTGGTTTTTTAAGATTAAACAGAAGAATGGGGGATTTTTCCCTGCGCCTGAACATCAGTCCTCTCACTCTTCCAAAAAGATTTGTCTTTTTGCATGTAATCCTTAAATGCTTATTCTTTAGTTTTATTATCATCTTTTTCTATATCCAAAAAGTTTATTATAAGTAGGATGGTCAACTATTCTTAAAACAAACAAAAGGATATCTATCTTATTTCCTTCCAAAGTATAAAGCATTCTCCAGAAGTTAGAGAGTTCAACACGATAAAGATTATTGATTCTGTTTTTTCAATTCTTCCGGAATTAATTCTTTAGAAATCGGATTTCCATACTGTGGATTTGTTTTTAAAATTTCAATAATCCTCTGAATAGAACGAATAATTGATTGTGATTCTTTATCAGTTTTATTTTTTAGCTCAATGAAACTCTCTTTGGCTTGCCCTATTATAAAAACTCTAACCTCTTTTCCACAGAACATCTAAACCTCCAAAGCATTTTCAAGCATTTTTCTTAAATGGTCTGGCTCAGAGTAAATCCATTGGATTCCTTTAGGCCCATAAATTATCTTCCCACTTCTCCAGAGATATTCGAGTATAATAACAAGAGTCTGATGCATAATTTGCTTCGGAAGTCTTTTTTTCATTTCAGAAATCTTCATCGGAATATCTCTATTCTTCTTCAAAAACTCTTCAACCATTAAAACAGTATTCAAATTAGGATATCTTTTAGTTTTATTATTTTCTCTTTCAATTAATTCATTTTTCCCAATCTCTAATTTTTGTTTCATTTTCATATCAAATATAGCAATTTATATCATATAGGTATCCATTGATATCAATAAAGCATTGTTTATAAAGATTTCCCTTTAAATATTTTTTACCACCACAATCTATCTTTATCATCTTTTCCATTTTTCATTGCAATAAATTTTTTATGAAACAATTCAATATTCTTTTCACACACCCAATCGTGGTGTTTAAATCCTCCGCCGAAGCTTTTTGGAATGTGCATAAGCTCATGGATAATTACTTTTGTTTTTTCATCTTCAGAAAGCCTGTCAAACCTCTCTGAAATAAATTCTATTGCATAATGCGCCTTAACTCCAATTGCCTTCTGCATTAATTTTCCAAGAGCATGGCATCGGGCGATAGTATTTCTCGAAGAGCTTCCATAGCTCATAAAACATTTAACTCTCTCCATTTTAACATGAGGAAAAAGAGCATTCGCAACATCTTCGGCTTTCCTCTGCATTTCCGGTGAAAAATCATATGTTATCGGCATTTTATTCAACAATCTCCACGAGTTTTTTTCTTGAGTTTTTTCCGTGCTTAATCCTTATATTCATCTGATTTGTATTAAAATGTTCTGCAAGCATTTTTATTAGTTCTATGTTTGCCTTATTATCTTCTGCAGGAGAGGTTTCTGCAGGAGAGGTTAAATTAATTATATAGCATCCTTCCTGTTCGTTTATGCTCTGCTCTTTTTTATTCGGATTTACCTTTACATTTATTATCATTTTCACCGCCTTTTCATCTCGTCATTATCTCAATTCCATCGCGATTTTTAAGCTTGTAGTCTTTTCCAACAGCGCGCTTTGTTCGTATATCAATTGCCTTTACAAAATTATTCCCAATATCAGTATGAAGATGATATGCAAAATCCAAAGCCGTGCTTCCTGGAGGAAGAAGGAAGCAGTCAGGCAGTATATTTCCCTTGCTATCAGTCAATTTTGCTCCTGCAGGGAAAATAGCAATATATTTTAGAATTTCAAAAACAGTTTTATTCAAAACCTCCTGAACTCCTGTGCTTCCGAATTTTTCTAAAACATTCTTTTTTATAAATTCCAAAGCAGATTTCTGTTTTTCACTAATTTCTCCTCTAATTTTAAAATTATCGTCTCCTGGAAGATACTCTATTAACTTATGAAAAGACGCCTCTTTCAGTGCAAGCTCTGATTCTGCAGAACAGGCAATTATTGGATAGTCAAATTCTTCTTTTATTTTTTTAAGATTATATGCAGAATCAGGTCTATCGATTTTATTTCCTGCAATTATCATTGGCTTTGATATTTTTCTAAGCTCACTTGAAAATTCAAACAGCTGCTCATCAGTCCATTTTTGTGCATTAAGAATATTCAAATTTATTTTTGCAATAACTTCATTTACGTGCTCGCGCGTAACTTTTAATCCAGAAAACTGCTTTGCGACTGCCTCTGCAAAATCCTCTTTTCCCGCAATAACTTTTTTCGAAAATGTTTTCCATACTTTTTTCAGCAGTCCTGCATACCATAAGTTAAGCTCCTTTTCAAGAAATTTTATGTCTTCTCCAGGATAGTAATGTGATGTCTGCTTTCCTTCTGCATCTGTTTCTCCGCTCAAGTCCACGATTTGTATAAATGCATCTGCATTTCCTAAGTCATTCAGAAATTGGTTTCCAAGCCCCTTTCCTTCTGATGCCCCTGGCACAAGTCCTGCAACATCCATAAGTCCAATAGGAACAAATCTTTGTCCATTAACACAATATCCTTCGCGCGGAACGCATTGAACTTTAAGCTCTTTATCAATACAATCAATTCTAACATAGCCAACACCGTGATTTGGCTTTATTGTTACAAAGGGGTAATTTGCTATAAGCACATCTGCAAGAGTCGCTGCTTTAAAAAAAGTGCTTTTTCCAGTATTAGGTTTTCCAACAAGCCCTATTAGCATTTTAATTCATCACTAATTATAACTTACACTATAAAAATATATCTCTAACACTCCATAATTTTCCATCATTTTACCTATTTTTAATTTACCTTTATTTTTCAATTAAATTATTTGAATAATTGGTCTACAAAGCGAATTAAGAATTTGTAAAATAAGAATAAATATTAATAAAAAAATAAAAGAGAAAGTAAGATATTGTTTGAATTAATCTATGTCCATTTCATCAATGTCTACAAGAAATTCAGGATCCTCGTCCCCCTCTTCAAAATCCAATTCATCGAGTTCTTTTTTATCAAAATTGCTGTTTAAAGCCATTTAACCTCTTCTTTATTGCTCAAATTGAAAGTAATCCTCACTATTCTGCTATGACTATTTTTCAATTTGATTCTTAAAAAATACCATTTTATTATGGGATTCTTTATTTGTTAATCCTCTAAGAAATATGTTATTTTTAAACCTTTTTATTCTGGGGGATATAGATTTTATCGCAGAAATTTTTAATATCATAAGCTGTAATTTCCGATATATTCTTTGATTATTTCATTTTCTTCTTCTGTTTCAGAAAGCTTTTCTGCGAGAAGTTTAATCCATCTGGCCCTATCGAGAGAAATTTCTGAATCTAATTTTTCTTTGTCTGAATCCGCATTATAAGAATTTTCAAGCCAGTATTCTCCAATCTCAAATCTTATTACAAGACGCCCATTTATTATTTCTGATTTTGTGATATATACAGAATCAGCGCCTGTTTTTAGTTTAAGCACAGCGCGTTCTTCATCTGTAAGCGCATAATCGCTTATATTCTCTGCATAAATTGTAGCATTAGTTTCATTTTCAAGAACCAAAGTTTCATTTGATGTCAAATTTGTTTCAGTCGTAATATTGCTTTCAGGAATATTCAATTCAGGACGTTCAGATTCGTTTTTAACTATTGGAGATTCAACACTTAGAGTATCTGCAACAGAAGCAATAATTATTCCATTATATGCAAGTGACATTGCAATAACTCCGCTTTCTGCAGGGATTTTAAGTGAAGACAAATCAATTATAATCTCTCTTTTTTCATTTCCTAAAAATTCTTTTCCAAAGCCGATTTCTGTTTCAGAATAATCTGTTGAAATAACCGCTTCACCGCCTTCAATGTTTAAGTTTATCTCATGCTCTGATGAAACTATTTCAACGCTTTCTCCATTTTTTAATTTATACTTATACGGAGAATTTTTTGATGTTTTTGCTTCAATATCCCCTTCTTTTTTAAGATTTGCAACAACACTGCCCGTAATAGCAGATATGCCTGACATTTCGCTCTCTGATTCAGAAGAACTTGATAATTCCTGACTTGGTACTTCGCTTTGAGTTTCAGCAGACGAAGTTTGAGTTTGTGTTTCTGTCTGAGGTATTTCTTCTGTTGTTGAAGCTGTTTCTTGAGATTGTTCTTTATTCTGTTCTATTGTCTGTCCCGAAACAACCTCGCCGGTTGTTTCGGATTGTGCTGGCTCGTTTGTTTCTGCAGGAATTTCCGCCGGAGTTTCTGTCTGAGTTTGCTCATTCGCTTCTTCGGAAGAAGTTTGAGCAGGTTCTTCTGCTGATTCAACTGAGCTGATTATTCTCATCGTAAATCCCACTTTAGGATAGCTTATTTTTGTTCCGGCTATTCCATATCCTTGACCTATTCCTGAGACCGAACTTCCCTCTGAATAAAAATTCCCTTCTGATGATGATTGTGAGATTAAATCTGAAAGTGGATATTCATATTTTTTATCATTCATATTAATAGTAATAACAGAATCAGCGGGAATTAACTCCCCGTCTTTTAATATAAGGGTGAAATCTCCATTTAATGTTTCATTTTCTTTGTATTCGGTGTTAATTCCAAGAATAGCCTTGCCTGTTAAAGGGCTATGATTAATAAAGAATACTGTTACTATTATGAGAACAACAATTGCAGAATACCCCGCAACATCGAATAATTTTTTTCTTTTGCTAAAACCAGTAATTTTCTTTTTCATTTTATTCTGTTGCCTCCACAAGAGTCGTTATACTGCTAACTTTAATCCCTCCAGCCAATTCTGCATAGACAGAGATTATATCTCCTGCTGAATATGTAACTGCATTTTCTGACTGTGTGTCATAATCAATTTTCTTGGAGTCATCAGAATTTATGGCATTTTTAAATCCTGTGTCTTTTCCATTTATATAAACTTTTAATTCAACAGCTCCTTTTTCAGAAGTTCCAAGCGAAGTAGAAATCCCGGTTATGCTTCCGCTTCTCATCATTACATATCCGCTATCCTTTCCTCCTGCAGTATTTGTTGCAGTATTTATATATGAAGACTCTTCAAGTATCCCTGGATATCCAAAGTTAAGATAAGTTACACTATTTTTCGCACTTGATTTTTCAGGAAGATTTTCAGATGAGTAAGTTATAAAGTACACTTTTTTATCTGTGCCGTTTTCATCATAATTCACTTGGTATATTCCAAGATTATTTTTTTCAATATTTTGAATTTCTATTTCTTCTGGCAGGCGATTATTATCCACCTTTGTAACATTGGTTATTTTATCTTTACTAACTCCGCTTTCTTCAAGGAAAGATGAAACATAAGTGGATGCTGTTTTTGATATTTCCTCTGCAAAAGCTCCTGCTGAGAATAAGATTAATAATACTAAAAAAAAGGCAGTTTCTTTTCTCATTTTAAGTTTATTCCCTTACTGTGTTGCCGGCGGTGCAATATATTTTACAAGCACCATTGTTTCATTTCCATTTGAAAGTGTAATATATCCCTGCTGGTTAACTGTCTGGATGATTCCATTTACTATTTCATTAGCCACTCCAATCTGTTTGTTTAAAATATATTGGTTAACTGCAGGAGAAACCACTAAGACAAACAAAAGCGCAAGCGCTAAAACAACAATTATTACAACAGCAACTGCAAATTTTTTATCCCTCATTTCCACCTCCTTATATTAAAACATAATCCCTATTTAAAAACTTTGGGTTGATAACTCTTCTTTTCCTAAACAACCTCTCCAAAGCCGATTAATCTCCAGTGCCCTGAAATATTTCTTGCAATTCCCACATTATCTTTTGAAAATGCAATAACCGGAATATTAAGCTCAAGAGAGATTTCATCTTCAAATATTCCTGTTACTCTTCCGACACTTATAGAAGTATTAACACTAAGCATAAGCATTTCACTGACTTTAAACTCATCTACTTTTATACTCTCTTCTGCTCCAAAAACCATATTAAAGCAATGTGCTTTTAATTTTAGCTTATTTTTAATTTCTGGAAGCGTTCCTGCAATCCCTGCGACACATCCTGATAGATTATCTGCTTTTGTCATAGTCATATCGAGCTCTGTTTCTATTGCAAGGCTTCCACCAGGGCCTGCCTCTTTAATAGAATGGTTTCCTCTGTAAAGCGAAACAACCTTTGTCCTGACTGTTTCATAAATCTTGTGATGCTTTTCTTCAGTAAGCAATCCGGGTTTTATTTCGATTTCATCGCCTATTTTTAAAACTCCTCTTTTTAAAGCGCCTCCTAAAACACCCCCATGAAGATTTTTTGCATCTGTCCCAGGACGATTAATGTCAAAACTCCTTGCGATAATAAATAAGGGCTCTGAATTTCTATCTCTTTCAGGCAATTCTATTAATGCAAGAGATTCATATAATTTATCAATATTTACCCCCTGCTGTGCAGAAACAGGAATTATCTCGCTGTTCTCTGCAATAGTGCCTTTTATGAATTGTTTTATTTCTTGATAGCTTTTTATCGCCTGTTCTTTTGTAACTAAATCTATTTTATTCTGGACAATTATCACTTTATTTATTTTTTTTGCCTGAAGAGCAACAAGGTGTTCTCTTGTCTGGGGTTTTATTCCTTCATTCGCTGCAATAACGAGTATTGCTACGTCGATAATTGCAGCTCCTGAAAGCATAGTAGCCATAAGCATTTCATGCCCAGGAACATCAACAAAAGTAATATATCTAATCGGAATACCCTCCTTTGCACCATATTTCTCTCCTAATTTTTTTAAGACAATATCTGCATATCCTAATTTTATTGTTATTCCTCTTTTAAGTTCTTCTGAATGTATATCTGCAAACTTTCCAGTAAGTGTGTGAAGAAGTGTTGTTTTTCCATGGTCAATATGCCCGACCATGCCGACATTCAGCACAGGAAGTTTTTCAATGCTAACTTGCCCAGATTGCTCCATTAATAACTTAGAATAATATGTTTTTTAAAGCTGTTGATTAATTAAAGGAGAATTTTAATAACCACTATTAAGACCATAATTAATATCCTCTAATCGAATTATTTTTCTTCCAGATAGTTTCGCATTTCTCAAAGCATATTTAATAATTTTATCAAGTTCAGATAAAAGTTTTTTGTCTAATTCTTCTAAAGCATTCTTGCTAATTTTATAGCCGTTCTCTTTTATATGCTCTTTTACAGCCCTTTTATGTATCATGTTAATTATTAACTTTAAATACTTATTTTATTTACTTTTGTTAATTATTATTCTTGTAACGTCTGCTTTTACATTGAACTTATTAAAAACCTCTTTAAATAACTCTTCTTTATTCACAGGTACAATAAATGCTCCTTTACCCAGCATTTTTCCTTCTTCAGTTTTAATAAGTCCATTATTTTTTCTTCCATAGACTGTTTGTGCAAATCTTACTTTTTGGATATTGCTTAGATTAGAAAGTGAAAAGGTAAATAAAGAATAGGAATAAAAATTAAGCATATCCGAAATTGAAGAATTATTCTTTAAACTTATTCCCTCAAAAAGAATAGTTGAGGAAATACTTTTATTAAAGAAATCGTCAATAATTAAAGGTTCAACATGTAACATATGCCCTTTTATGCTATTTTTGATTTCATACAACAAATTTTCAATTTTTTTATAATCCTTACAACAATCAAATCCATGTCGCGCGGTTCAAATTTATCCTTAATTAATGAGCCAATAATAAAAATATCCGTGATAAATTCATTATTTAAGTAATTTTTTAGCGTATTCCTCAACTTCTTTGTCAGTTGGCGGGTTGATGCCTGCATTTTTAAATGCCTCCATAACATTACTTCTTAAGTTTACAAGTTCTTCCATATTCAAATCTTCTGAATAAGTTCTTCTATAAGTAGTAAATAGTTTATCGGTTATTTCATAAAATAACGGAATGCTTTTTTTAAGCATATTGAATCTTTCTACATGATCTCTCGGCTTTAGTCCAAAGCTTCCCAACATATAATCATTAACAGCAGAAAGTGCTTTGAAATAATTAGATGCAGATTCTGCAAGCATGTTTATTTTTTCAGCCATTCTGCCTAGGATAAAATAGTTCTTTGCTTTAGTAATCAAATTATTATCCATAAGATAATAATTAACTA
>JAGVXO010000030.1 GCA_018303755.1 Candidatus Pacearchaeota archaeon | reverse complement strand
AACAACAGAAGCTGTTGAATTTTACATCAAAGAATCACAGCAGAAACATTGGTTTTAACCTTAACACGCCCCGTGGCTTTAGCCCGTGGGTAGTTGACACTAAACTTATCCTTATACTCTTTTAACTTGATATCAATTCATCCTCAGCCGTCCGTTCTGCCAATCGCGTATTATCTGTATCGAGGTTTTATTTTCATCAACTTCCCCGCCTTTTTTTAAAAAGCCCTTCTTTTTTCCAATTTCCAAAATTATTTCTTCAGGATTATCTGATTGCAATTTTATTTCATAAAGGATTTGAATGGGTGTTTTATCTCCAAATAATTTTATTATTTCAGAGGCGACAAGTTCGAGCTCTGCTATTTTTTCAGGATTTTTTGAGGCAATTAACGAGTATCTTAGTTCATCTTCTTTTCTTAAAGGTATTACTCCGGGCGAATCAATGATAAGCATGTTATCTCCTGCATTTATCCACTGCTGTCCTCTTGTCGTGCCTGCTCTTGAAGAGACCTTTGCAGTTCCTCTTCTTGAAATTGCGTTTATAACCGATGACTTGCCTGTGTTTGGATAGCCAAGAACACCTATTCTTAATTTTTCAACTTTTTTTGCTTTTGCAAAAAGATAATTTCTTAGTCTTGTTATTCCCTCTCTGCTTTTTCCTGAAAGTGCAAAAACCGGAAATTCTTTTGATAGTGTTTTTATATGAATCATTAACTGATTAAAATTCACCAAGTCAGATTTATTAAGGATAATCACAAGTTGTTTTTTTGATGACTTTGCTAATTTCTCTATTTCTTCATTTCTTGACAATTCAGGCATTCTTGCATCGCACACTTCAAGGAGAATATCGCTTTCGCGGATTATTCCTTTTATGACTTCCCAATAAGGATTAATGTCTGTGCTTCCAATAACTTTCGGCCTGTTGGCTTTAAATCTGCGGTTTATCATAATAGGATAAAGAAATTGGGATTATAAGGGTTTCTGAATTTTTCTAGATATATTATTCAAACATTTCTTCAATAGTGCGGAATATTCCTGTATTTGGTTTTTCATCAAATGAAGCTCACCCTATATCTACAATCCATGGTTTTCCATCTTCTGTAATAATAATATTTCGTTCATAGGGGTCTTTCCAATTGATTCCTTTTTCGTGCATTGCTCGAATTGCATTTAAAAGGAATTCTTGATTTTCTTTCCCTCTTATTTTATTACTATATCCCCTATTTCCCAATCCTTCCCCTAATTGTCTGCCTTTAATATATTGCTTTACTATCATAGGCACTTCTCTACAAGTAACAAAGCGCCGCATTTTTTCCAAAGCCTGTTGTCTTGCTTGTTTTTTAGATAATGAAAAATATTTTTCATTTCTTGGATTATAACATAAGATATTAAATAAACTATAAAACCACGATACTGGAATTTTTGAATGCTCTAACATTCGAGCAATTCCTTTTACTCCAGATAATCTTCTTAAAACTTCAATTTCTGTTTCAATATGTTCAATTCTCTCCGGGAGATCATCATCAACGAATCCTCTCAAGCCTCCTTCGGCAAAGTTATAATAACAAACTATTTTGGGATTTGGGTATTTCACTACTTTTTTTGCTCCATCTTGCAAATCTTTAACTAGCAATACCCTTCCAAAATTTCCGTGAAGGTTTTCTAATATTTGATACCCCCTAGTCCTTAAATGCAGTCTGTCAGAAAGTTCGGCCAGCATATAATTTCCTTTCTATTAAATTTATAAATTTTAGATTTTCTTTTGCCATTTTGTTGGATGATTATAAATATTATCTGTCAAGCTCCGCTAATACATCAATTTTTTCATACATACTATTGATTCCATTAATAATTTTTTCAGTATTATATGGAAAATAAGGATTGGCTTTCTGAGGGTCTGGTATAAGTTCGTTAGGATAGTCCATAAAAAATCCGAGAACATAGCAAGTAGCATTTCTTGCTGAATCAAAATCACAATGAAGAGCCTCTTTTGGATTGTCTTTATCTATTCCAAATCCATCAAATACTCTTGTTTCTAATTTTGAAAATTCTGCTTGATGCCTTCTAAAATTTTCCAAATCATTTCTTAAAGAATAATCTCTCATTTGACATAATTCAGAATATATTGTGCATAATTCTTCTTTATGAGATTCAATAAATTTTTCTCTTTCTCGTTCAAATTCTGTTTTTTCCATCTCAATTTTAACCAGCCTGCCTTTTTAAGCTTTTTGATTATCTTAACTTAGGAGTGGTTACAATTAGAAAGATTTAAAAACCCTGCGATTATTTAATGATTATGCAATCAGCAAAAACTCAAAGATTAGATATGCTTATTCAATCTCTTGGAATGAAACCTCATTTAGCACCTTTGTTAAATTAAGGCAGCGACGGCTATGAAAGATTTGAAAAAGCAGTTCAGGGGTGTTTGGATAGATATCATGGGAAAAGACCGTTTATTAGAGGAGATTTTCATTGGACCAATGGATCTTATTCTTATGATTCAAGTCACGCGTCTTTAACAGATTTTAATAAAGCTAGAGAAATTTTTGACCAGTATTATGGAATTAATTGTTCAACTAAAAACTCAAATCAACTTGCACTAGATTACAAATGCAGTAGAACATGGATTCAAAGAAGAATAAATTTTATTGCAGAATTATTAAAACAAATGCACAAAAAAGACATTTGGTACAATACTCTTCCATAATTTTTGATATCAAAAACTCTAAATATATACTCTTCCTTAAATTAGCATGGTAAAAGAGATAAAAAAAGAGAGTAAGGAGATTAAAGATAATAAAACAAATAAAAATAATTTTAAAAGCCTTGCAAAAAAAAGCGTGATTGAAGAACTGGAGAAAAGGTTAAGAAAAGAAAGCAAAGTTGAAGAAGAGGTTGAAGAGGCAGAGGCAGAAATTGATGAAGAAGAATTTTCAAGGTTTATGAGCCAGGCAGATTTTGGGGAGATTAATGAAATAGCTCCGAATGCCCAGAAATCGCTTTCTTCAGGAGAGGCGCTTGAAAGAGGAGTGAGATTTGTAAGGTTTGGAGAAGAGGAAGAAGAGAAAAAAGAAGATATGAAATATACTGCTCCAGGAAGGGCAGATTATGTAAGCAGAGATGAAAGAAAGAATGTTAATTACAGGACTATTGAAGATTCAGCGCCTGAACATGTTGCTTCATCAAGAAAGGAGTTTAGTGCTGTTGAAAAAACAAGAAGCTTCCATACTGCTGAAGCTGAAATGAGAGGATTTGATGTCGGAAGAATCCGCAGTCCGTTTCACAGAGGAAATGCAGGAGATTTAAAAACTGATGATGAAACAGGCGGAGCTATGAAAAGAGAGAATTATGTAAGTGGAAGTGAATTAGAGCGCTCGAGAGAATCACATTTTGAAGCTGAAAAAAAGAAATATCAAATGAGATAATTTATTCTGCAAATCTGCTAATCGGTTCATACATTGGAATTTATATAATTCGATTGAAAAAATGTAAAATGATGGAGAGGAATGGGATGTTAGCAAAATGAATAATGCTTCGCTTTGCTCAGTTTTTATCTTTTGCAAATCTGACGCCATAGACGCATTCGTTCTCAGGATGTTTTAATTCATATTAAAATAAAAAAGGATTATGTAAGAATAAAACTGAAAATGAAAAATATTAGATAAGGGAAAATTATGGGATATTAGAAGAATAAAATCGTAATAAGATAATTTTAAATATTAACCAATTAAAAGAAAATTAATAAAAGAATTAATTTTGAAAATGCCTATTTAAATGAGTGGGTCATACTTTCTTCTGTCATTCTTCTGATTTCTTCTATTGTTTTTCTGTAGGTTATTCCTGATTTAGCTTCTTGCCTAAATTCATATGGTCTTTCTGATGCTCTTTTTGCATATTTAGATGTTGAAAGATATACTGCAACTCTCTGTATGAGCTGATAAGTATCCTCAATCCTTTTTTGGGTAAAAAAAGGCCTGGAAGTATAAATTCCCATATAAAACAATTCTCTCTGAAGCCAATTTGCTCTTGATTGATTTTCTGGCAGGTTATTATCTGTATTTAAAACAGATTCAAGTTGTGAGGCTGTTTTTTGGAGTTTCCTAGATAATTTCTCTTCACTATCTCTTTTAAGTAATCTGCCAATAATTGGAATTCTCATAATACTATAGGATTTTTATAAATTAATAAATTTATCTGTTGTGGATAATTTTAAATACATCTTTAACGTTATTTATTCAGATTAAATTAAAAGGAAGTTGAAGAAAAAATGACAGGATACAGCTATCTTTATGAAGGCGCGGGATATTCGCTTGATGAAAAGTATGGGGGATTTTTAGGTTATCGAGTTCCGACTGGGCAGATTGGAACTTCGCTAAGGCCTGATACAGCTGCGCAAATTGTTGAGGCAACTAATATTTTAAATCAGGGTTTTAAACAGGTTGAAGTAGGTGCAATAAACACAGATATTTTTGACCAGATACCAAAACAGCATTTTAAAGAAATCGGAAACCTAATGAAAATAACAGGCGCAAAAGCAAGTGTTCACGCGCCAATTCAAGACATAGAACCCTCTGGAATTATTGAAGGGCGTTACAGCGAATTAAATAGAGAGATTGTTGAAAGAAAACTAAAAGATGTTATTGACAAGGCGCATGATATTAATCCAAAAGAAAGTATGCCTGTAACAATTCATTCTGCAAATATGGCAGGAACAGAATTTGTCCCAGGAAATGTTGAAGAAGGAGAGGAGAGATTTAAGGAAAGGCAGATAGTTGCAATAAATCAGGAAACAGGCGAGGTGAGAAATATTTTCAAAGAAGAAGAGAGATATATGCCTCAGTATGTTGGTTCTGAAGAGTTTGAAAAACAAGGCGAGAAACCCCTGATTTTTTCTCCTCGTGAAAGGTTAGAAACTGCAAATGATTCTCAGTGGATTAGCAGAATTAATGAGCTTGGAATGATTAAGAAATCAACAGACGAACTGCTCGCAAATGTTCTGCCTTCAATAACAAATATATCTACATTACAAAGAGAAGGGCAGAAAATGAAATTAAATCCAGATATTAAAAATCAGGCAAAAAAAGCAGATATTTTTCTTCAAAATGCAGCAACATCTTTTACTTCTATGTTTGATGAGGCATATAAATATTCAGATGATGAAACAAGAAAAGAATTAAAGGAAATTGCAAAAAAATATACAAATGAAATTGGGGATTTTAATGCAAGGATGCTTAGTAATGGATATGCTGAAATTAAAAATACTCCTCACGGAAGAAAAATTGAGGTTAAAGAGGATAAGGAGGCGGTTTATATTGCGGAAAATCTTGCAATGAAAAAAAATCTTTTTGATGAGATTATTGTTAAATTAGGGAAAATTTCGTCTTCTCCGCAAGTATTAAAGCCAGTTGAAGAATTTGCAATAGATAAGTCAGCAGAAACATTTGCAAATGTTGCGCTTCATGCATATAACAAGTATGGCGATAATGCGCCTATTGTAAGCATTGAAAATCTTTATACAGGAATGGCTTATTCAAAACCAGAGGAATTTAAAAAACTCATAGAAAAAAGCCGCGAAACTTTTGTTAAAAAAGCAATTGAAGAAGGAATGGGCAGTGACAAGGCAAAACAGATTTCTAAACAGCTTATTGGCGTTACTTGGGATGTCGGGCATCTTAATATGCTCAGGAAACAGGGATTTACAGAAGAGGATTTGGTTAAGGCAACAAAACTTATTGCAAAAGATGTAAAGCACGTGCATATTACTGATAATTTTGGCTATGGTGACTCGCATCTTGCTCCTGGAATGGGAAATGTGCCAATTAAAAAGCATCTTGAACAGCTGGAAAAAGCAGGTGTGTTAGGAAATGTAAAGATGATAAATGAAATCGCAGGATTTGTCAATCAGTTTAAGAGTTCTCCTTTTCCATATATCTTAGAGGCATTCGGCTCTCCTATTTACGGAGCAGGAGCACCTTACTGGAATCAGGGTGTTATGAGAATGGGGAATTATTTTTCCGGCTATGGAACAATGCTTCCTGAACAGCATTTTTCAACATACGGCGCAGGATTTTCAGGAATGCCGACAGAACTTGGAGGGCAGATTCCTGGCAAGAGCTCGAGGTTTAGCGGAACGCCGAATGCGTGATAATTATATTTGGTTCGCTTCGCTCACTTGATTTTTCTTTTGTTAATCTGTCATCCACGGGTTTATTAGTTTTTTATAGATTTTAATTAATACCTTAAAAAGAGAAATTGGGAAAATGAAAAGATGCTGAATGTTGGAAAGGAATGAGATGTTAAAGACATTAAAATTAAGTTTAAAAAATATGCATTATAATACTTTGAGAGGTTCATAGAGTTTTTTAAACCCCTCTGCCGAAAGAATTAAAAACTTAGATTTTATAAGCTTGCCTGCTGAAAGAAAACTGCTCTACTTTAGTGGTGAGTGAATTTCAGCTTTCATGTTGGCAAGCTTTCGTAATATATTAATTCTAGAA